>CAYPNZ010000190.1:0-6082 GCA_964411845.1 uncultured Anaerolineaceae bacterium | reverse complement strand
ACACCCCGCCCCACATTCACCGCGACCGCACCCGTTTTACCCCCTCCCGTTCCAAAAAACAACCAATCCGAATCCACACCCGCCGCATCCCCTACCCCTGCCCCAGCAAATTCCGCCGTACCGCCGCCCCCGCCGACCACTGCACCATCGCTCACCGACACCCCGCCACCACTCCCCCCGCCGACGGAAACATCTCTCGCCACACCCACCGTCACACCGACATCGCCGCCAAACGCCACCGATACCCCGCCCCCCACCGCCACACCGTTACCGCCCACACCCACGGTCGCACCGGCTGCAACCAACGACGGCTGGGAATTTAGCAAGGTGCGGCAATTTATAAACGATGACGGTGATTTAACCATCACCGGAGAACTGGTAAATTTCACGGGCAGCACACAAACACTCAATTTCATCGGCGGGGAATTTTTTGACGACAACGGCACAAAAATTGCCGGCGATGATGAAATTTCCGATTACTGGCTCACCGATGACATTCCAAACGAAGGCAGATTGCCGTTTGAATTGTCGGTGGATGGCATTCAACAGACGGCAAATTTTACCCTGACCGTTGATGCCGAACCTGCGCCGGGCACTATTTTCTCCGATGCCGAGATAACCGTTACCAACCAATATCGGGAACCGGAATACTACTGTTTGGAAGGCACGGTTTTGCCGGTTATGCCATTTCAAGATTATTTGGAAGTTCTGGCTACCGGTTACGCCGCCGATGGCAGCATCGTCAGTTTCAGCGACGATTATTTCACATCATCCAACAGTTCCGGCGCACCGATAGAATTTTCGGTGTGTTTGGACGACACCGACCCGCCAACTATTGACCGCCACGTTTTGCAAATTTGGAGCAAATAACCCAAAAGGAGGTGATGCCCCGAAAAAATTACCCGCACATACCCGTTATGTTTCAAACATTCAATTTTTCCGATAGGAGGATATAGTGAGGACCAAAAGAAAATTTTTAATTCCAATCGTGCTTGTTTTGCTGATTTTCGCCCTGATGCCGAGTATCAGCAGCGCGCAAGCCCCCGCCACCGACCTCATCATCACCGGTGTGATTGACGGTCCGCTCAGCGGCGGCGTGCCCAAAGCGGTGGAATTCTACGCTTTGAATGACATTGCCGACTTGAGCGTGTACGGCTTCGGTTCGGCAAACAATGGCGGCGGCAGCGACGGGCAAGAATTCACCTTCCCCGCCGACAGCGTCTCCGCGGGCACATTCATTTATGTGGCAACCGAAACTACCGGCTTCAACACCTTTTTCGGTTTCGACCCGACCTACACCAACGGCAGCGCCCCCAGCATCAACGGCGACGATGCCATCGAACTGTTCAAATCCGGTGCGGTGGTTGATGTTTTCGGCGATATAAATGTGGATGGCACGGGACAACCATGGGAATACAAAGACGGCTGGGCATACCGGGTGGACGGCACCGGTCCCGATGGCAGCACGTTCGTGCTGGATAATTGGTTCTTCAGCGGACCCAACGCCCTCGACAACGAAACCAGCAACGCGACCGCCGCAACACCGTTCCCCATTGGCACATTCGGTTCCGGCAGTGGCGGCGGTGTCGCCGATTTTGTCATCATCAACGAAATTGATGCCGACCAAGCCGGCACCGACAGCGCCGAATTTGTGGAACTTTACGACGGCGGCGTGGGCAATACCGACCTGAGCGGGCTGGTGCTGGTGCTGTTCAACGGCTCCGACGATGCCTCGTATGATTCGTTTGACCTTGACGGGCAAACCACCACCGCCGACGGCTATTTCGTCATTTGCGGCAATGCCGCCAACGTCCCCAACTGCAATATGGATGTTTCGCCCGATACCAACCTCATCCAAAACGGCGCGGATGCAGCCGCGCTCTATATCGGCGATGCGGCAGACTTCCCCAACGACACCCCCGTCACCACCGATAACCTGCTCGATGCCATCGTGTACGATACCGATGACGGCGACGATGCCGGGCTGCTTGTGCTGTTGAATGCCGGTCAGCCACAGGTAAATGAACGCGGCGGCGGCGATGGCACCGCACACTCGAACCAACGCTGCCCCAACGGCGAAGGCGGCGCTCGCAACACCGAAAATTACACCCAAGCCCTGCCCACCCCCGGCGAAGCGAACAACTGCGGAGGCGGAGGCGGTGGCGGCGGTGCGGTTTGCGGCGCACCGGCAACCTTCATCCACGATATTCAGGGTAACGGCTTGGTCAGCCCGATGGACGGCGCCACCGGCATCACCATCGAAGGTGTGGTTGTGGGTGATTATCAGGATACCGCCACCGAACTGCGCGGCTTTTATGTGCAGGAAGAAGATGCCGATGCGGATGCAGACCCCGCCACTTCCGAAGGAATTTTCGTTTTCGATAACGGCTTCGGCGTGGATGTAAATGTGGGCGATGTGGTGCGTGTTACCGGCAACGTCAGCGAATATTACGAACTGACCGAACTCGGCGGCGTGAGTGCCGTGGAAGTTTGCAGCAGCGGCGCAAGCGTCACCCCCGCTACCGTCAATCTGCCCATCGGCGCAATTGACGATTTTGAAGCCTTTGAAAGTATGCTGGTCAACTTCCCGCAGCAACTCACCGTTACCGAACATTACAACCTCGGTCGGTATGGACAGGTTGATTTGGCTGCCGGACGGCTCTTCAACCCGACCCAAGTGGTTTCTCCCGGAACCGATGCCAACTTGCTGCAAGATTTGAATGACCGCAGCCGCATCATTCTGGACGATGCCAACACCCAGCAAAACCGAGACCCCATCCGCTACCCCGCCCCCGGTTTAAGTGCCGATAACACTCTGCGCACCGGTTACACTGTAAACAACTTCACCGGCGTGATGGACTATCGCTTCGGGGCATACCGTCTGCAACCGGTGGGAACGGTCAACTTTAATGCCGACAACCCCCGCACCCCCGCACCGGAAGACGTGGGCGGCACGCTGAAAGTTGCCAGTTTCAACGTGCTCAACTATTTCAATGGCGACGGACTCGGCGGCGGCTTCCCCACCCCGCGCGGGGCAGACACCCCCGAAGAATTTACCCGCCAACGCGATAAAATCATCAACGCCATTTTGGCACTGAATGCCGATGTGGTCGGTTTGATGGAAATTGAAAATGACGGCTTCGCCCCCACCAGCGCCATCGCCGATTTGGTTAACGGGCTGAACGATGTTGCCGGTGCGGGCACTTACGCCTATATTGACCCCGGCGTACCGCAAATCGGCACCGATGAAATTGCCGTGGGGCTGATTTTCAAACCGGCATCCGTCACCCCGATGGGCGCGGCAGCCATCCTCGATTCCTCGGTTGACCCGACGTTCATCGACACCAAAAACCGCCCCTCGCTGGCGCAAACCTTCCAGCAAAACGGAACTCCCGAAAAATTCACCGTGGTGGTTAACCACCTGAAATCAAAAGGTTCCCCCTGTGATGATTTGGGCGACCCGAACACCGGCGACGGACAGGGCAACTGTAACCTCACCCGCACCGCCGCCGCCAATGCGCTGGTCAACTGGCTTGCCGGCGACCCCACCGGCAGTGGCGACCCCGACTTCCTGCTCATCGGCGATATGAACAGTTACGCTATGGAAGACCCCATCACCGCCTTTAAAAACGGCGGGATGACCAATTTGTCGGAAGCGCTGCTGGGAACAGAAGACTATTCTTACGTGTTCAAAGGGCAGTTCGGCACGCTGGATTATGCGCTTTCCAGCGGCAGTTTGACCGACCAAGTGACCGGTGTAACCCACTGGCACATCAATTCCGATGAACCGCGGGCGCTGGATTACAATGAAGAATACAAATCCGCAGGGCAGATTGTCAGTCTGTACAGCCCCGAACCGTACCGCGCTTCTGACCATGACCCGGTACTGGTTGGCTTGAATCTCGATACCTCGGTGGCACAACCCGGCGAATTTGTCGCCCTGGCAACCGACGGCATCTGGCTGCGCAACAACAGCACGGTCAATTCCGGCTTGGTGGGAAACAACGATGTCAGCGACAACCCGCTGCTCAAACACATCTACGAAGTGCTCATCGGTAAAAATGTCACGATGGCACCCGAAAGCAGTGTGATGGGCAACCGCATTTTCATCAACCGCAACAGCACCGTTTTCGATGTCTATTACAATTCGTTGGACAGCCGCAGCACCATTCAAGGCAACGAGTTCACCCCGGTGCGCATGCCGCTGGTCAACAGTATGCCCGCCGCTCCGACAGCCACCCCCGGCACGGATGATGTGCTGGTCGGCAGAAACGCATCCGTCATGCTTGATGCCGGTGATTACGCGAAACTCCACGTGCGAAACGGCGGCTCGGTGACCTTTACCGGCGGCGTGTACAATTTCTCCGAATGGCGGCTCGACCGCAATGTGACGATAACCTTTGCCGCACCCACCGAAATTCGCATTGCCGGACGGCTGTTCACCAACAAAAATACCACCATTATGCCCGCCGGCGGACTCGCTGCGCACGACATGACCATCTTCGTACTGGGTGAAAACGGCAACGCCGGCAACCCGCGCTCAAACCCGAAAGCCGCTACTTTCGGCTTGAATGCAGTGGTTCACGCGAATGTGTATGCGCCCAACGGTACACTGTGGCTGCGCAAAAACGCCGAAGGCACCGGTGCATTCATCGGCAAGTGGGTGTTAATCGGTTTCAACGTTGAATTAACCCACGATTCCGCTTTTTAATTTTTAACCGTATCTGTGTATCTGTACCGGCTGCCCCCGGCGAAATTTCGTCGGGGGCAGTTTTTTTGTGCTACCATTGCCCAATTTGCCCCACTGCGGTTATAATGTCGGGCAGAGGTGCGTATGCCGAAAAAATCGCTCGACAGCCTGTTGCTCTTCTTTCTGGTTATTGCCAAAATTGAAATCGATTCGCTGGCAGATAACGTTTTGCCCGACCGCATCGCCGACGTGCAGCGGCTCATCGCCGGTTGGCAGTGGCAATCCTTTTTCCGGCGGCTCGACCATCCCCAAACCGACCCCGTCACCATGTTGCTGTGGGTAGCGGCATTCGGATTGCTGGGGGTGTATGTGCTGGTCGGCATGGGACGGGGAACATCGGGTTGGGCGTTTTCGGTCAAACTGATAACCCTGTATGCCATTATCGCGCTGTTGGTGGCGGGCAAAACCGGCTTGCTCATCAGCCTGCGGCATCAAAGTGTGCCGTGGAGTTACAGCCACGACGGCGGCGTCATCCAAACCGAAACGACCATCGAATATTTTTTCAGCGGGAAAAATCCGTATGTGGAAGATTATGTAAATACGCCGATGGCGCAGTGGGGCATTAACGAATATCGCACGGCGCTGTATCACTACCCCTACCTGCCGCTGATGTTTGTTTTTTCCGCGCCGTTTTTCTCGCTGGCGCACAATACCATCGGCTGGTTTGATGAGCGGATGGTCTATTTGCCGCTATTTGCGCTGATGCTGGCGCTGGTGCCGCTGATGGTGCGCGGCAAACGGGAAAAACTGCTGGCGGTGATGCTCATCGGGTTGAACCCGATTATGGCGGAAGATGTGATTTTCGGCGTGAGCGACCCGTTTGTGCTCTTTTGGGTGGTGTTGGCGGTATGGCTGCTGGCAAAAAACCGACCGCAGCCGCTATGGGCATCGGCGGCGTTGGGGTTGGCTTGCGCTGCCAAACCGACCGCGTGGTTTCTGGTTCCGTTTTGGCTGCTATTTTTGCTGAAAGATGTTTGGGGCGTCCGGTTGATACCGCCCGTTTCCCGATGGGGATTGCTGGCAAAAACCATTTTGCGCCGGGCATGGACGCTGCCGGCGGTGGCATTGGCGTTTCTGCTGCCGTATTTTGTGTGGAACCCGTTTGCCATGTACGATGACGTGTGGCGCTGGTCGGCGGGACAGGGTGAAACGGGGTATCAAATTTGGGGGTGGGGCGCCAGCAATTTGGTGCTGGCGTTCGGTTGGGTGGCAGACCGGTTTCAGTATTTTCCGTTCATCGTGCCGCAGGCAATCATCGGCGTGCCGCTGCTGATTTGGCTTTTCCGCCGCCAGTTGAAAGAAAACACCCTCGGCACCATGTTATGGGGATAC
>CAYPNZ010000189.1:0-6092 GCA_964411845.1 uncultured Anaerolineaceae bacterium | reverse complement strand
CCGGCAGAATTTGTAAAAACTGCGCGCGCCGCCGAAAAAAACGGCTTCGATATTATCGGGCTGTACCATTCCCATCCTGATTGGACGCCCATCCCTTCCCAAACCGATTTGCTGTCGGAGGTGGAAGGCTTCTTTTATATGATTGTTTCCGTGGTGCAGAAAAAACCGCTCAATACCGGGTTATGGCAAATCGCCGCCGACATCCCGCGCCGATTTGTGCCGCTGCCGCTGGAAATTGTGGATGAACGGGAGATACCCAATGGCTGACCCGCTGGCACGTTACCACCGCCAAACCATCTTTCACGGCATCGGACGCGCCGGGCAAGAAAAATTGCTGGCGGCAAAAGTGGTGGTCATCGGCTGCGGGGCAACCGGCACGGTGATTGCCAATCATTTGGCGCGCGCCGGCATCGGCGAACTGGTGGTGGTTGACCGCGATTTCATCGAATTGAACAATTTGCAGCGGCAAATGCTTTTCGATGAGCATGATTTGCGCGCCGCCCTGCCGAAAGCCATCGCCGCCGAGCGAAAATTGCGCGCCATCAACAGCGACATCACCGTGCGCGGCATCGTCGCCGATGTGACCGCCGAGAATATCGAACCGTTGATTGACGGCGCCACGCTGGTGATGGACGGTTCCGACAATTTTGAAACCCGCTATCTGCTGAACGATGCCTGCGTCAAACATGGCATCCCGTGGATTTACACCGGCGCGGTGAGCGGTTACGGCATGAGCCAAACCATCATCCCCGGCGAAACGCCGTGCCTGCGCTGCGTTTTCCCCGACGTGCCGCCGCCCGGCACATCACCCACCTGCGATACCGCCGGGGTGGTCGGTCCCGTGGTCGGTGCGGTGGCAAGCATCAGCGCCGCCGAAGCCATCAAACTGTTGGTGCAACAGGGCGAGTTGAATCGCGGCATCATCCATTTGGATTTATGGGATTTGAGTTTAGAGCAATTCCCCACCGGTCCACCCCCTTCCGATTGCCCGGCGTGCGGTCAGCACCGGTTCGATTTTTTGGAAAACGAAACCGGCGCCGGAGCATTCAGCCTGTGCGGGCGAAACGCGGTGCAAATTCGCGGGCGGCGGGTGACGCTGGATACTGTCGCCGCGCAGGTGGAAAATGTGGCAACCGTCACCGCCCGCAACGATTTTCTGTTGCGGTTCAATGTGCCGCCCGATTATGAAATTACGTTATTTGCCGACGGACGCGCCATCATCAAAGGTACGGATGAAGAATCGGTGGCGCGGGGACTCTATTCAAAATACATTGGAGCATAAACCATGAAAATTGTGATGAAATTTGGCGGCACATCTGTCGGTTCGGTTGCCGCGCTGAAAAATGTGATACAAATTGTTCAATCCGCCACAGATGACGGACACCAACCGCTGCTGGTCGTTTCGGCGATGAGCGGCGTGACGAATAAACTGATTGCCGCCGCCAACGCCGCCGAAGCGGGCGACGAGCGCGCGGCGCACACGGCACGGGTGGAAATTGAACAAAAACACGCCGAAACCACCCGCGAATTTTTGGGAGATTCGGCGGCGCGGGATGCCGTGATGGCGGAAGTTGCCCGTCTGCTGGATGAATTTGAAACGCTGTGCCACGGCATTCGGGTGTTGGGCGAATTGACCCCGCGCGCGCTGGACGTTATCAGCGGGTTGGGCGAGCGGATGAACGCGCCGCAGGTTGCCGCCATTTTGCAAGCGAACGGACTGCCCGCCACCGCCGTGGATGCCCGCCAACTCATCGTTACCGACAAACGGCACGGCGCGGCAACCCCCGTTATTGATGCCACCGCCGAACACACCCAATCGGCGCTGGAACCGTTGCTGGCGGCGGCGCAAATTCCCGTCATCACCGGTTTCATCGCGGCAACGGCAGAAGGTGTGCCGACTACCCTGGGGCGCGGCGGCAGCGATTACAGCGCCACCATCATCGGGCGCGCCATTGCCGCCGATGAAATTTGGATTTGGAGCGATGTGAACGGGGTGATGACCACCGACCCGCGCATCGTGCCGGCAGCGCGCACCATCCGGCATCTGTCGTATGTGGAAGTGGGCGAGTTGGCATACTTCGGCGCAAAAGTGCTGCATCCGCGCGCCATTCGTCCCGCCCGGCAGGCGAACATCCCCGTACGGATGCTGAACACGTTTCAGCCCGACCACCCCGGCACGCTGATTGACGGCAACATTCGGGCGGACGGACGCGCCGTGAAAGCCATTACCGCCATCAAAGATATGAGCATCATCACCATTGCCGGTACGGGGATGATGGGCATTCCGGGAGTGGCGGGGCGCACCTTCAGCGCGGTGGCGCGCACCGGCACCAACGTGCTGATGATTAGCCAAGCCTCATCGGAACAATCCATCTGTTTTATGGTGAAAACCGCCGAATCGCCGACGGTCATCGCCGCGCTGGAAGAAGAGTTGGCGCTTGAATTGGCGCGCCGCGATTTGGATGAAATTTCGGTGCAGGATGATACCGTCATTTTGGCGGTGGTCGGTGCGGGTATGAAAGGCACGCCGGGCATCAGCGCAAAAGTGTTCGGCGCGCTGGGACGAGCGGCAATCAATATTATTGCCATTGCGCAGGGCAGCAGCGAATATAACATTTCACTGGTGGTAGCACAGGGCGACGCGAACACAGCGGTACGGCTCATCCACGATGAATTTGAGATGGAGCGAGCGGCAGCGTAGGGTAATCGTTGCGTTTTCGGTTTGATTTTTGCCCCGCGGCGGTGTTATAATGAGGGTGGTTTCCCCGCGGCATTTGTGCAAACGATTGTACCATTATAAAATGGTCTGCTTTCGGTATGCAACATTTGCCGGTTTTGTGCGTACAGAATTTGGGGGAAACGGAGCACATACGATATGAAACGGAAATCTCCGATAGCGGCAATTGGGTTGGCAACGGGGGCGGTCGCGCTGGAATCGGCAATGCCCACGCTGCAAAAGGTAATGTTGGTGCTCAACACGGCGCTGACTGCCACCGCCAATTCGCTGTCCGTTCAATTGAATAACCTGCTGGCATCGCCGTCATCTGCAACGGTGTTACCCACACTGCAACGGGTGGCGGAAAACGGCTATTACCATTTGACCGCCACCAATTTGTGGAATTACGCCATTATTTTGACCGCCGTTATTTTAGAGGGTCCCATTGCCACCATGCTCGGCGGAGTGTGGGCTTCGATGGGGCGGGTGAATTTTTGGGCGATTTTGATGGTTTCGATTGTCGCCGGGATGATGGCGGACAGTTTTTGGTATTTTTTGGGGTATTTCGGGCGTGAGCAGGTTATCCAGCGCTGGGGGAAATTCCTTAAAATTGATTTGGAAACCATCAATAAAATTGAAACCGTACTTTTCGGCGACAATTCTCGGCGGGTGATTTTCACCTCGAAACTTACCAGCGCGTTGATTATTCCCACGCTGGTGGCGGCAGGTATCACCGAAATGGGCTGGCGGCGGGTGATACGCACCATGCTGCCGGCGCAATTTTTGTGGTCGCTGGGGATGACCTCGGTGGGGTTTATTGCCGCCGATTCGTTTGCGCGGTTCAGCCACGATATGCGGCACTGGGGCTGGGTACTCGGGGCGACGGTGGCGGCGCTGTATCTGGGTCGCATTGTTTACCGCTGGCGGAAAACAAGCCGCATCTCCGGAACACGTGTATCAGCCGAAGAACCCCGCTACCGAAAATAAAACGGATAATGGCATAAAAATGACCTGTCATTGCGAGGGCGTAGCCAGAAACAATCTCCCGGTTCCCGGTGTCGGGGATTGCTTCGCCTTCGGCTCGCAATGACAGGTTGTCTATGTTTTTAGTCCTGAAATTTATTTCAGGGCGAGACTTCCGGCTGTGGGTATGCCGGCACGGTGAACACCCGGCTGCCCCGTCCGTCGTTTGCCACAATACGCCACGACGGCAGCCACGCCAGCGCCACCAGTTGCACATTCACATCGGTGCGGCGGGGGGCAATTTCTTCGGTGGTCAGGTCTGCCAGCGTATCAACCCAGCGGTTGGTAATTTCTTCGGTGGCTTCTTTCAATTCCGCTTCCAATTCGGCGAGTTGTTCGTTCAAGTCGGCAATTTCCTCTTTGGTCTCTTCGATGTCCATTTTGGCTTTGGTGGTGAGCCGTCGTTTGGTACTGGCGCGGCTCAACGCGCGGGTACTGCGTCGCCCCATAAAAAAGCCGAGCACACTTTCGCCAATGCCGATAAATTCTTCTTGTTTGCGGGCGTTGTATTCCGCCTCATCATCTGCCAATTCGCGCTGTTTGCGGCGCAAACGTTCTTCCAGCCGGTCAATTTTGCTAGCGTATTTCGCTTCGAGTTTGTCCACTTCCGTGTCACGGCGTTCGCGGGCGGCTTGCTGCAACCGAATTTTAAAGGCGCGCAGCGTTTCGCCGGGCTGCTGCACAAGTTTTAACCCCGTGTGCGCCGTAAGTTTCAACCGTTCATTGTAATATAGCCAATCCGACAAATCTTTGCCGATACTCTTCAGTTCGCGGGCGCTGTTGGCGCTTTCCGGCACCGGAGCAAAATAGGGACCCTGTTCTTCGCCGACGCGCTCGGGACCGTTGGCAAGGTCTCGCAGGCTGATGGGCAGCGTTTCTGCATTTGCCCAATCGGGCGCGCGGATGCCGTCCGGTGCCGGGACAAGCAGCAACACTTCTTTTTGTTCGTCGATGTTATTTTTCCGCTTTACAAAACGAACGGTTGCCCCGCCGATGAGCGCCGGCTCATACACCAATTGTGCGGCTTCCACATCCAACGATTGCCCGGTATCTGCCGCAACGGTGCGGATGGCGGCTTGCTCGCTCTGTTCCACCGGCAGATAAACTTGCTGCACCGCCGGGTCGAGTGCGGGCGGGCTGGCGCTGAAGCCCGGCGGGGTCGGGTCGTCTTTGGGGGCGGGGGGGGGTGCCGCGGCGGATGTTACCGGTCGAGCGGCAGTGGCAGACGCTGCCGAAACGGCTTTTTTGCGGTCTGCCATCAACTGCGCCACCTGCGGACGGGTGAGCGGTCCGCGCAGATAACTCATCACCCAGCGGGTGTGCATCACCACCGGACGGTCTTCGTGCACGTTGTGCATCAAAAATACACGACTGTCCAGTTGACTGATGAGCGCGTCGTAATCCACTTTTTCGCTGCTGCCCGCTTCGGCAATAGCGCCTTTTAACCCTTGCAGCACCCGGTCTTTGTCTCGCTCTGCCTGCAATTTGCCGATAAACCACGTGCCGGCATTGGTGAGACCTTTATAGTCAATATCAATGGGATTTTGGCTGACCAGCACACATCCCAGCCCGAAGGCGCGCGCCTGTTTCAACAGGGTGAGCAGCGGGCGTTTGGATGGCGGTTCGGCGGTGGGCGGGAAAAAGCCGAAGAGTTCGTCAAAATACAAAATGGCGCGAAGACTGGTTGTGCCCGGCTGCCGGCGCATCCACGTGACGATATTTTCCAGTAGCAGTGTCACAAAAAACATCCGCTCGCTGTCGGACAGGTGGGCAATGTAAAAAATGCTGTGACGCGGTTTGCCGTCGGCATTGTACATCAGCCGGTCAACATCCAGCGCTTCACCCATCAGCCAGTTTTTAAATGTGGGCGCGGCAACCAAATTGTTGAACGCCATCGCCAAATCGAACCGGTCTTTTTGCGGGTAAAACGTATCCACATCGAACACGCCGATTTGCCGCACCGGCGGGTTTTGGATGGACAGAATCAGTTTCGCCAAATCCAAATCTTCGTTTTGCGCCCAGAAGTGCTCGAAGATATTTGCCAGCAAAATGGCTTCGCGGCTGCGGATGGGGTCGGCTTTAATGCCGACCAGTCCCAGCAGCGCCATCACCGTGCCGCTGATGCGTTCGCGCACGGCTTCGGTGTGCTCGGCGAAATTGAGTTTCGGGGCGGCAAGGCTGCCCAAGATGTTGATGGGAATACCCGCATCGGAGCCGGGGGTGTAAATGTTAAATTCGCCCGCTTGGGTGAGGGCGCGAATGCGGTCGGGGGTGATGCCCCAATCGGCTTGCCCGGTGCGCCACAATTTGGCGGTGGCGGCGGCGTACTCCGCAATGGTTTTCCCTTTGCGGC
>CAYPNZ010000188.1:0-6130 GCA_964411845.1 uncultured Anaerolineaceae bacterium | reverse complement strand
TTGGGTGAACCGTAAATAATGGAATGTATTCTGTTTGGGCAGATTGCACTTTGAGCCCCCACCCTACGGCTAATCCCATATAATTTGAACGTACTGAATCTATACTTTTCTTAGGTGTCCGTGCATTACCGGCTGTCACTCCCACTATAGCGGCTGCTGTCCATTCATTTGAATTGAAATCTCCTTTATAGTTCAAATTATCTTCCCCAATATTATAAACCTGAGTTCGGGATAAGAAAGTTATGGTAAAATCTCTTGAAAACAACTTGTTTTCGGAGATATGATAATGAATCAGGAAATGAAACGATTGACTTTGTTTTGTGCGGTAGATGATTTTTGCAAAATTTTTATTCCTTGGTGGAACGTCACGCTTATGCGGTCCGGTGTTCTGAAACGAGTTAGAGAGCCACGGTTATCCATCAGTGAAATTATGACGATTATCATACATTTTCATCAATCGCATTACCGCGACTTCAAAACGTATTACTGTGAATATGTCTGCGAATATCTGCGGGATGAATTTCCCGATTTGGTCAGTTATAACCGCTTTGTCGAACTGATGCCCCGGGTTTTACTCCCGTTGTGTTGTTATTTGCACTCTCGAAAAGGGGAGTGTACCGGTATTTCTTTTGTTGATTCAACCCGTATTGTGGTTTGTGGTAATAAACGTATCAGCCGCCACAAAGTTTTTAAGAACGTCGCTGGATTGGGCAAGAGTACACTGGGCTGGTTTTTCGGGTTTAAGTTACATTTGATTGTCAATGACCAAGGTGAACTGCTGGCTTTTTGCCTCACACCGGGCAATACAGATGATCGTGTCCCTGTGCCGGAGATGACAGCCGGGCTTTTTGGAAAACTTGTGGGTGACAAAGGCTACATCTCCCAAACTTTGTTCGAACAACTCTTGAAAATGGGTCTCCAATTTATAACCGGCATCCGTAAAAATATGAAAAACAAACTGATGCCGATGGTCGATAAACTTCTGTTACGCAAACGCTCAATCATCGAAACCATCAACGACCAATTGAAGAATATTTCCCAAATTGAGCACAGTCGCCATCGGAGTATTACCAATTTTATGGTTAATCTTGTCGCCGGCTTAGCTGCATATACTCATCAAGAGAAGAAACCGGCGCTCAATTTAACTGATTTGGGACTTAATCCCGATAATACCCTTATTGCCATTTAGCTATCCCGAACTCAGGTTAATAATAACTGATTTTCTCATTGTAGAACATCTCCCTTTGCAATTTAATATTTACAGGTTACTGCCAGCATTTCACACGCAATTTTTCTGTGTGAAATTTTTCCTACTTGCGTATCGTAACACCTTAATGTCTTTTGCACGTGTTCCAAATGTCTCAATAATGTCAAAATTCTAATAATTGGCTGTCATTTTTTACTTTTTCCGTTTATAATTAAATCATCTTTTCAAGGAGATTTGCGAATGGTGACACATACAAAAAGACAATATTCCATTATTCGTCTCTTAAAATTGGTGCAGTGGACTTTGCCGGTTGTTTTATTTTTTCTTGCGGCAACTTTTGAAGTTTTGGAGCATGTCATCATTGACCGCGAGCCGTTGGCGCCGGCATTTTTAGCAGAGATGACAATTTTCGGCATCATTGGTCCGGTGTCGGTATGGCTGGTATTACGCTGGGTGTTGGAGAATCAAAAGCAGTTGGAAGCCGCAAATATACAAATCCACCGAATGAATGCTGATTTGGAACAGCGGGTTGCCGAACGGACGATTGAATTGGAAGAAAAAAATATGGCATTGCAAGAAGCCAATGAAGAATTAAAAGCGCTGGATAACCTGAAATCCGATTTTGTTTCGCTGGTGTCACACGAATTACGTGCTCCTCTCACCAACATTAATGGCGGTATCGAGTTGATTGCCCGTCATAAAGATGGCTTGCCGGCGCGGCAACAATCTGCGCTGGATATTTTACGAGACGAAAGTTTACGACTGACCCATCTCGTGCAAAATATTCTGAACATTTCGCTGCTGGAAACCGGCAATCTCAACCCTATTCCCGGTCCAATAGCCTTGCAACCATTTTTACGCACATTATTAGCCAGCCGCATCCACATTAATAACACACACAATATCATAATCAATGTGCCGCCCGATTTGCCTCCGGTTTGGGCTGATGAATCTCATTTGGGGGACGTCATCATCAATTTGGTGGATAATGCCATCAAATACTCCAACGGCGGCGATATTATTGTCTCGGCACATAAAGACAACAACGGTATTATTATTAGTGTGAAAGATTTTGGTATTGGCATTCCACGTTACGCACAAAAATACATTTTCGAACAATTTTACCGTGCAAACAATAATAATGACCGCGAAGTATACGGTCACGGGCTAGGACTTTATTTCTGCCGTAAACTTATCGAGGCGCAAGACGGTCAAATATGGATGGAAAGTACGGGAGTTAACGGAGAAGGTTCCACATTCCTCATCCGTGTTCCCACAAGTATAGAAACGGAAAATGAATACTCAAACGCTATTGTTAATTGATGACAACCCATCACTCCACCAACTACTGGGGCAATATTTGGAAGACGTCGGCTTTAGCGTCTTCCATGCCAAAAGTGGTATCGAGGGGTTAAAAATACTTTTTGAAAAACGTCCCGACTTAATTCTGCTAGATGTGATGATGCCTCGGATGGACGGTTGGGAAACTTGCCGTCGCATCCGCGAACTGACCGATGTCCCCATTATCTTTCTCACCGCCAAAGGAGACGAACCAAGCCGGCTGGAAGGTTTTCGGTTGGGTGCGGATGATTTTGTTGCCAAACCATTTAGTTTTGCCGAATTGACGGCAAGAGTTGAAGCAGTCCTTCGCCGCAGTAAAAACCTCGCCCAAAATACCAACCACCCAACTTCGGCAATATGCGGACCATTTGAAATTGACAAAATGCGTCACCGCGTTACCAAAAACGGAACCCCGTTAGAACTTACGCCAACAGAATACCGTATGTTAGAAGTATTCATTGACCACGCTAACACCATCTTAACTCAAACCCAACTTGTAACCGCTGTATGGGGACCCGAATATGCCGATGATACCGGCTATATTCGTCGCTATGTGTGGCATTTGCGCAAAAAAATAGAAGATGACCCCAATAACCCACTATATCTGCTTACCGAACGTGGATACGGGTACCGCTTTGTAGGCTAACCGTCCCATCCCCGCTTTTTGGTTTACGCTTTACAAAATTCAAAAATATAGTATAATAGTACAGCGTGAGAGGCTGGCAATACCGGTCTCACGCTTTTATTTTACGCTAATATCTATTTAGGGAGCGAGTTATGGTAGCCAAGCCGATATATCTCACGCCGGAAGGCAAAAAGAGGCTGGAAGAAGAACTTGAATATTTGACCACCGTTAAACGTGCCGAAGTTGCCGAAGCCATTAAACAGGCAAAAGAAGAAGGCGACCTCAGCGAAAATTCCGCCTACGATGAAGCCAAATCGGCGCAAGCATTTTTGGAAGGACGCATCCAAACGCTGGAAGCCCAACTCCGCGAAGCCGTGGTCATTCAAGAAACCGCGGAAAAAGGCGTGGTTGCACTGGGACGAACCGTAACCGTCACCGAAGAAGGCACCGACGACCCCGAAACCTACCGTATTGTCGGTTCCGCCGAATCCGATTCGCTGAACGGCGTCATCTCCAACGAGTCGCCGATGGGCAGCGCGCTGATGGGCAAACGGGTTGGCGATGTGGTTACCGTTAAAGCCCCCAGCGGCGAATTCAAATTCAAAATCCTCAAAGTAGAATAACCCCCAACCCACCCACGGGCGAGGCGCACACAGTCTCGCTCGTTTTTTATGCAGGAAATTCCTATGGCATTGCTGAAAAAACTGAAAAAAGGCTGGCACATTTTACGCTACCGGGTGCAAACACAGGGCTGGCGGGTAACATTCATTTGGATGATTGGACGCGGCATTCCAAAATTGACCGGCGTGCCGCTATTGCAATACAGCCGCATCACCCCGCAAATTTTTGTGGGACCGCAATTTAACCGGCGCGGCAAACAACAGTTGGAAGCCGCCGGCATTACCGCCGACGTAAATTTGCGCATCGAATTTGATGACGCGGCGCACGGACTGGCGTTGGCGCGCTACTGTTATCTCCCCACGGTGGATGACGACGCCCCCAGCATCGAGCATCTGCAACAGGGGGTGGATTTCATCCGGCAGGAAGTGGCAGCGGGCGGAAAAGTGTATATCCACTGCGCGGGCGGCGTGGGGCGCGCCCCGACCATGGCGGCAGCATATTTTATCGCCGAAGGCTACACCGTGGATGATGCGCTGGCGCTCATTCGCCGCGCCCGCCCGTTCATCAAAATTATGCCGCCGCAAATGGCACAACTGAAAAAATTTGAAGCGCTGGTGAACAATGGACAATAAATTTGCCCCGTGGAAAACCGTCGCCCGCCGCACGGTGCTGGAAGCCCAGCCGTATCTGTCGGTGGAAATGCGGACGATTGAACTGCCCGACGGACGCACCATCCCCGATTGGGCGTGGATTGATACCCCCGATTATATCAACGTGGCAGCAATTACCCGCGCGGGCGAATTCATCTGTTTCCGGCAGACAAAATACGCCATCAAAGGCACATCGTTGGCAGTGGTGGGGGGGTACATCGAGCCGGGAGAAGCCCCGCTGGCAGCGGCAAAACGCGAGTTGCTGGAAGAAACGGGGTATCGCGCCGAACAGTGGCAGTCGCTGGGCAGTTACGCCGTGGACGGCAATCGCGGCGCAGGAACGGCACACTTTTTTTTGGCGCAGGGGGCGGAAAAAGTGGCAAAAATCAATGCGGATGATTTGGAAGCGCAGGAATTGCTGTTGCTATCGCGCGCGGAAGTTGAAACGGCGCTGGCACGGCACGAATTTAAAGTGCTGGCGTGGGCGGCAATCGTCTCGCTGGCAATTCAATCTTCAAACAATTTGGGCTGATGCGCCCCGCGCACAAATTGGCTCACCCCCAACCCGACCAGCCGCAACGGGCGGTGCGACTGCCAATGTTTTTCCAGCAAAAAATGAGCATTGCGGGCAATATCCGCCGCCGAATCGGTGGGCGGGTCGCGGGTAATGCTGCGCGTTACCGTGCTGAAATCGCTGTACCGTAATTTTAGCGTCACCGTGCGAGCGGTGATGTCTTTTTTTTGCAGCCGAGCCGCCAGTTTTTCGCTCATCGCCGCCAGCGTCCGGCGCAAAAATTCCGCATCCGACACATCTTTGCGGAAGGTAGTTTCTTGACTGATGGATTTGGTGCGGCGAGCGGTTTGCACCGGACGGTCATCTATGCCGCGGGCGTGACGGTGCATCGCCGCACCGTGCGACCCGAAAAGCGTCACCAAATTTTCCGCCGATAAGTGCGCCAACTGCCCGATGGTTTCCACACCCATTGCCGCCAATTCGGCGGCGGTTTTGGGACCCACCCCCCACAATTTTCGCACGGGCAGCGGAAAGAGGAATGCGGCTTCGGTGCCGGGCGGCACATAGGTAATGCCATGCGGTTTCTCAAAATCGCTGGCAATTTTTGCCACCAGTTTATTGCTTGCAATCCCCACCGATGCCGACAGCCCCAATTCGGTTTCCACCTGCCGCTGCAACCGGCGCGCCACCGCCACCGGCGAATTTTGCGGCGGTATGCGTTCGGTCATATCCAAAAAGGCTTCATCAATGGAAATTTGTTCCATTACCGGGCTGAACCGGCGGAAAATTGCCATCACCCGGCGGGAATATGTTTTATACAGCGTATGCCGCGGCGGCACAACCACCGCCTGCGGACAGCGGCGCAACGCCTGCGCAGTGGGCATCGCGCTGCGCACGCCAAATTGCCGGGCGGCATAATTTGCCGAGGCAACCACCCCGCGCCCGTCGGCTTGCCCGCCAACGATAATCGGTTTGCCGCGCAATTCGGGCTGTTCAATTTCCTCCACCGCTGCGAAAAACGCATCGAGGTCAATATGGAAGATGAGTCGAATCATGATTCCGCCGGTTGCAAGAGTGAAATTGCTCAAAAACTGCGGAACGGACGCCCGGCGGCAACCAAATCGTACAACATTTGGTTGGTTTCTTCTTGCGTTGCGCCGGCGAGCCGCTCG
>CAYPNZ010000187.1:0-6152 GCA_964411845.1 uncultured Anaerolineaceae bacterium | reverse complement strand
GAAAATTTTAGGAGAAGACAGGTAAATGGCTTTACGAAAAATATTATATGCCGATAATCCGAAATTGCGTCAAAAAGCAAAAAAAGTAAAGGGTCTCGGACCCCGGTTGCGCCAATTGGCAAACGATATGCTCGAAACAATGCGCGCCGCAAACGGCGTCGGGTTGGCGGGTCCGCAAATTGGGGTGTTGCAGCGTATTTTTGTGGCGGAAATTCCCGAGGAAGAAGATGACCCGTTGAGCGGCAAACCGTTTGTAATGGTCAACCCGGAAATCGTCAAACGCTCGGCGGAAATGGAAGAAGGGCAAGAAGGGTGTTTATCCATTCCCGGCTGGCTGGGTGAAGTTAATCGCCACCGGAGCATCGAAATTAAAGCCCGCACCGTTACCGGCAAACCGGTCAAAATGAAAGTGAGCGGTTTTTTGGCGCGAGTGTTCCAGCACGAAAATGACCATTTGGATGGCATACTCTTTGTTGACCACATCACCGAACCGGAAAAATTGTGGCGCGTTCAAGCCGAAGATGACGATTCTTATGCCTTTGAAAACATAAATGCGTTAACCGTGTAAGCGCATTGGCTCACAATTGTCAAGCCGGAATTTGATATTACCATAGGTAATACTGATTTCGGCTGTTTTTTTACTTCGGGATTACCGGAAAGTCGCAAAAAAGACACGAAAATCGTTTTACGGTATGCGATATTTTTGCAAAATTTTTTCGTAAGATTATTTTGACACCAGTATTTTCTCGTGATAGAATGAACAACCGAGTGACAGAAGCAAGTCACACCCTCAAAAAAAGGATATGGTAACGAGCGATGCCTGCTGATTATCTTCCTATTCTAATAATGATAGTGGTTGCCACCGGGTTTGCGCTTGTGGCAATAATTGTCCCGTATTATTTGGGACCCCGTCATCCAAATTCCGTAAAATCCGATACATACGAATCCGGCAAGTTGCCTTACGGTGGCGCGCGGCGTAAAGTGCCCGTTCACTATTATATGGTGGCAATGCTGTTTATGATGTTCGATATTGAGGTTGTATTTTTCTACCCGTGGGCGGTTATCTTCCGGCAGTTAAAACTGTTCGGGTTGATTGAAATGGGGGTATTTGTACTGATATTGCTCATCGGGTATGTGTATATCTGGAAAAAAGGAGCGCTCGAATGGGATTAGTAGAGCTCAAGCAAGATTTTTCAATTACACCGGCGGGGGGGCATCAAAAAGACGGCGCGGTGGGATTGGTAATGGCAAACCTGTCCGAGTTGGTCGGCTGGGGGCGAAAATACTCTTTGCACCCGCTGTTGTTTGGGTTGGCATGCTGTGCCATCGAGCAAATTTCATCGGGCATGTCTCGCTTCGACATTTCCCGCTTCGGCGCAGAGGTGTTTCGTGCCAGCCCGCGTCAGGCAGATTTAATTATCATTTCCGGGCGGGTGAGCAACAAAATGGCGCCGGTTGTGCGCCGGTTGTATGACCAAATGCTGGAGCCAAAATGGGTTATCGCCATGGGCGATTGCGCTTCCTGTGGCGGTCCTTTCAATAATTACGCCATCGTGCAGGGTGTGGACAAAATTATTCCGGTAGATGTGTATGTGCCGGGTTGTCCCCCCCGACCGGAGGCGTTATTTTATGCCATAATGCGCTTGCAAGAAAAAGTGCAAAAATTTGGTATCGGTGAACGAGAAGGCTAATCAATCAATTAAGTTTTATGCCGAGGACTGATGACTGACCTCACGTATGATAAACTAAAAGCAAACTTCCCCGACGCGGTGTTGGGAAAAACGGAATTTCGCGGCGAAACGACCATCACGGTCAGCCCCGATGCACTGTTGAAAGTGGCAAAATTCCTGCGCGATGACCCCGAATTGCGGTACAATCTGTTGCTGGATGTGTACGGTGTTGACCGGATGAAACTGGGGCAGTCGCCGCGGTTTGCCGGCACGTATGAACTTTTTTCCGTGCCGCATGCTCGCCACGTGCGCTTGACCGTCCCGCTGAAAGATGTGGGCGACGGGCAAGAGGAAACGCCGAAGGTTGATTCGGTGACGGGTATTTGGTCGACCGCCAATTGGCTGGAACGCGAAACGTATGACCTGATGGGTATCGAATTTAAAGGGCATCCGTGGCTGCACCGAATTTTGCTGCCGCAAAATTGGGTGGGGCATCCTCTGCGCAAAGATTATCCCATTGGCGGCGAACCGGTCTATTTTACCGCCGACCGCGACAACCCCCGTTTTGCGCACTTGGGCAAACAAATTATGGATACGCCCGCCTTCCACAGTGAGTTGGAAGACATGGATGCCAACGGGCATTTGGTCATCAATATGGGTCCGCAGCACCCCGCCACCCACGGTGTGTTGCGGCTGGCGGTGGAACTCGATGGCGAACGGGTCATCAGTTGCAAGCCGGAAGTGGGTTATTTGCACTCCGGGTTCGAGAAAACCGGCGAGTCCATTCGGTATGAAAAATTTATCCCCTATTGTGACCGGCTCGATTATGTGTCGTCAATGAGCAACAACTTGGGGTATGTGATGGCGGTTGAGCGGTTGCTCGGGGTGGAAGTGCCGCAGCACGCCCAATATGCTCGGGTGATATTGACCGAACTTCAACGCATTGCCAGCCACATGGTGTGGCTCGGCACGCACGCGATGGATGTGAGCGGCACAATTCATGCCCTGTTGATGTACGCCTTTTACTGGCGCGAGCAAATTTTGGATATTTTTGAAATGGTCTGCGGCGCACGTATGACCACCAGTTATTTTGATGTCGGCGGGTTGCGCTGGCCCCTGCCCGGCGCGTTTGAAGATGCGGTTCGGCACTTTTTGAAAGGCTTCCCCGAAGTGATGAAAGACTTCGAGGCGATGCTCACCGATAACCCGGTGTGGCGCGGTCGGTTGGAAGGTGTGGGGGTGGTGACCAAAGAAGAAGCGCTTGATTTGGGGGTAACCGGTCCGTTGCTGCGCGCCGCCGGCGAACCGTTCGACCTGCGAAAAGTAAAACCGTATTCCAGTTACGACCACTTTGATTTTGATATTCCCACCGCCACCGAAGCCGACAGTTACGCCCGCTATAAAGTTCGCATGGCGGAATTGTGGCAAAGTTTGCGCATCATCGAGCAGGCGTTGGGGAAACTCGGCAAGGGTCCGCACGTTACCGATGACCGCAAAGTGGCGCTGCCGCCGCGCGAAGAAATTTCAACCAGCATGGAAGCGTTGATTCACCACTTTAAGTTGGTGACGGAAGGCTTCAAACCGCCGGTTGGGCAAGTGTACGGCATGATAGAAAATCCGAAAGGCATTTTGGCGTTCGGGCTTATCAGCGACGGTTCGGCAGTGCCGTATCGCCTGCGGGTGCGGGGTCCGTCATTTGTAAACTTGCAGGCAACCGACCTGATGTCTCGACAGGGGTTGTTGTCTGACATTGTAACCGTGGTCGGTTCAATTGATATTGTGTTGGGTGAAGTTGACCGCTAACCATCGGCGGGCATAAAAACTATTCTGACCTTGGAGTCGCCATGTGGTCTGAAGCAGAACAACGAGAATTAGAAGAAATTTTGAAAAAATATCCAACCAAGCGTTCGGCGCTGTTGCCCGCGCTTTATTTGGCGCAGCGCGAAAAAAACTGGCTGGATGACGATGATATTGAGGCAGTGGCAGAGGCGCTTGATGTGCCGGTAACCGATGTGCATGCCGTGGTGGGGTTTTACACCCTTTTCCGCCGCGAGCCGACCGGCAAACACATGATTCACGTGTGTACCGATTTGCCCTGTGCGTTGCGCGGCGCAGAGGAATTTTACCTGCGGTTGACGGAACGCTTGGGGCTGCCGCCGGAAGGCGGCACCACCGCCGACGGCATGTTCACGCTGGAAGCCGTGCCCTGTTTGGCGGCGTGCGACAAAGCGCCGATGTGCCAAATTGACTTGCAGTATTATGAAAATCTGACCGATGAAATGATTGACACCGTGCTGGCGCAGTTACGTGCAGAAGCGCAGCAAGAGACCAAAGCATAAAGGTGCGGCAAATGGCGAATGATTATTTGAAAGAACACATTCTGCTCCGCCACAAAGATATTCCCAATATCGGCGATATTGACGTGTATTTGTCGGATGGGGGGTACGCAGGGCTGAAAAAGGCGCTGGAAACGATGCAGCCCGCAGAAGTCATCGAAGCGGTGAAAGCATCGGGTTTGCGCGGGCGCGGCGGTGCCGGGTTTCCCACCGGCGTAAAATGGTCGTTCATCCCCAAAGGGGCAAAAGACGTGTATATCGTGGTCAACGCCGACGAAAGCGAGCCGGGCACATTCAAAGACCGCGAATTGATGGAATACAATCCCCATCGCGTTATTGAAGGCGCGGCAATTGCCGCCTATGCCGTCGGTGCGCATACCATCTACATTTACGGGCGCGGCGAGTTTAAAGGTCCGTTCGTTACCCTGCAAAAGGCGGTCAATCAGGCTTACGAAAAAGGTATTTTGGGCAAAAATGCCATGGGTACCGATTACGCCCTCGATTTGCACCTGCATTTGGGCGCGGGTGCATACATCTGCGGCGAAGAAACGGCGCTGCTGAACAGTTTGGAAGGGTATCGCGGTTATCCGCGCTCGCGTCCGCCGTTCCCCGCGGTAGAGGGGCTGTATGCCAAGCCGACGGTTATCAACAATGTGGAAACAATGGCGAATGTGCCGGGCATCATTGTGCATGGCGTAGAATGGTATCGTCAATTCGGCACGGAAAAAAGTGCGGGGACGAAGGTTTTTTCGCTGAGCGGGCATGTCAATCGCCCCGGAAATTACGAGTTGCCGCTGGGGGTTCCCATTCGCTATTTAATTGAAGAGTTGGGGGGCGGCGTGCCCAACGGCAAACGGGTAAAAGCCGTGCTGCCCGCCGGTGAATCATCGTTAATGGTTCCCGAAGATAAACTCGATACCCCGATGGATTACGAATCGATGGGGGCAATCGGCTCGATGCTCGGTTCGGCATCGTTTATTGTGATGGATGAAACGGTGGATATTGTTTGGGCGGCAGAAAAGATGATCCACTTTTTTAAACACGAAAGTTGCGGCAAATGCAGCCCCTGCCGCGAGGGAACATACTGGTTGTCAAACGTTTATCATCGCATCCGTTCCGGCGAAGGCACGATGGAAGATATTGAATTGCTGCCAAAAATTGTTGAACAAATGTCGGGCAATACGTTCTGCCCGCTGGGCGAGTTTGCAACCAGTCCGGTAAAAGCAAGTCTGCTTCATTTCCGCCATGAATATGAGCAATATATTAAAAAGTAGTTTGAGGAAAGTGTAACTTAAAGGAGTTGTGTAATGTCTGTGAATATTCCGGAACTGTTGGGCGATGAAGCCGAATACTTGTTGGCATACGAATCGAAGGCGATTCCCAAAGAATCTCTCCATTTGCCGGGTCCCGATTTTGTTGACCGGGTGATGGCAGTATCCGACCGCCGACCGCCGGTGTTGCGCAATATGCAAACCCTTTTTAACCACGGGCGGCTCGCCGGCACGGGGTATCTTTCCATTTTGCCGGTTGACCAAGGGGTTGAGCATACCGGCGGCGCATCGTTTGCGCCCAACCCCATCTATTTTGACCCGGAAAACATTGTGCAATTGGCAATTGAAGGCGGCTGCAACGCGGTGGCATCTACCTTGGGGGTGTTGGGCAGCGTGTCGCGGAAGTATGCGCATAAAATTCCGTTCATTCTAAAATTCAACCATAATGAATTGCTGACCTACCCCAATAAATTTGACCAGATTATGTTTGCCTCCATTGACCAAGCCTTTGAATTGGGCGCTATCGGTGTGGGGGCAACCATTTATTTCGGGTCACCCGAATCGAACCGGCAAATCATCGAAATTTCGGAAGCCTTCGCCTACGCGCACGAACTCGGTTTGGTGACAATTTTGTGGGCGTATCTGCGCAACAATGCCTTCAAAAAAGATGGCAAAGATTATCACGTTGCGGCAGACCTGACCGGGCAGGCGAACCATCTCGGCGTCACCATCGAGGCCGACATCATCAAACAGAAACAGGCGCAAAACAACGGCGGTTTTCCCGCAATCGGGTTCGCCAAATACAGCGATAAAATGTACACCGATTTGGCAACCGACCACCCCATTGATTTGACCCGCTATCAAGTGGCAAACTG
>CAYPNZ010000186.1:0-6152 GCA_964411845.1 uncultured Anaerolineaceae bacterium | reverse complement strand
GGATATTTCCCTGCGGGAAATTCCGGAATGACAGACTTATGCAAGAGGTCTATTGTGTCGAAATTTGTAGGGGCAGGGAACCTGTTCCTGCCCGGATTTTCGGGCGACCACAAGGGTCGCCCCTACGAATAAATCTTGTTTGGTTTTGCGCCGGGGCGTATCAAAGGGTTGAAATCGGTAAACGTCAACAAAACCAAATAAAAAAACTCCCCAATCGGGGAGTTTTTGTTTTTACGCTGAAATTTATTCGGCGGTTTCTTCCGCCGCCTCGGCGACCGGCGTTTCTTCTGCGACGGTTTCTTCTGCCGCTTCCGGTTCCGCTGTTTCGGTAACGGCGGCAGGCTCGTAAACTTCCCCTTCGTTGATGACCACCACTTTTACGTGGGCGGTCACTTCAATCATCAACTTCACGGCGATTTCATATTCACCCAATGCGCGGATGGGTTCCGGCAGCGAGATTTTCCGTTTGTTAACTTCCAGCCCGAATTTTTCGTTAATGGCATCGGCAATATCGCCCACCGTTACCGAACCGTATAATTTATCGCGTTCACCGGCGCGGCGTTCAAAAACCAGCACGGCGCCGTTAATTTGGTTGGCAATTGCCAGAGCATCTTCTTTTTCCTGCGCTCGACGCAGTTCACCCGCTTTGCGGATGGCTTCCGCTTGTTTCAACGCATTGCGCGTTGCCAGCACTGCCAGCCCCTGCGGCAGAAGATAGTTTCGCCCGTAGCCGTTGGCAACCTCTGCCACACTGCCCGCCAAGCCTAAGTTGTCCACATCTTGAAGCAATAATACCTTCATTTTTAACCCTCTCTTCTTTAAAGGGAAGTACACTCCCTGATATTCCTATTTCAAACTCGATAAATATACAACACTCGGGGCGATTCCCCAAATCTGATACCAACATTTGGCGTTGTATTTTGTGGTTTGTTCGACTTATTTGTCATTTGCTATTGCCTCATTTATACTTCAAGCGGTGTATGTTGGTAATTTTGCGGAGCCAAAACCCGCCATTTCTCTAATGGAAAAATATCCGTGATGTGCTACACTTTCAAGCGGTGAGTTATGGAACTCAGACAATACTGGCAGATTTTATGGAAACGCATTTGGATTCCGGCGGCGCTATTGGTGCTGGTAGGGGCGTTTACCCTGTTGACCGCCAAACCGACGCCACCGAGCTATTCGGCATCGCTGCGGTTTGTGGTGGGCATCGAGCCGGAACAATTGCCCGACCAATTTACATACGATGGCTATTATGCCGGCGTGTCTTCCGAATTTGTCGCCGATGACCTGTCGGTGGTGGTGGGCAGTCAGGCGTTTGCCGAAGATGTGAACCGCCATTTGGCAGATATGGGCAGCGATTTGCAAATTCCGCCCGGTGTGCTGGCGGGTATGACCTTCGCCGATAAACAGCACCGTATTTTGCGGGTAACCATCACATGGGGCAACCCCGACCAGTTACAGCAAATCGGGCAGGCGTTGGTGCAAACCATTCAAACCGACAGCCCGAAATATCTGGCGCAGATGGGCGTATTGGGCGGCAAAATTGTGGTTATTGACCGCCCGCTGGCAGTTGCGCAAAACCCCGTGCCGCTGTCGCGCAAACTTGATTTGCCCCTGCGATTGATTTTAGCGGTTGTTGCCGGGGTTGCGCTGGAATTTTTACTGCACTATTTGGATACCAGTGTGCAATCGGCGGCAGAATTAGAGTCGCTGGGCATATCGGTGCTGGCAAAAATTCCGCGGCACAAATGATTGACAGAGGTGAAATATGGAATTACGAGATTATATCCGGCTGTTTTACCGCCGGGGATGGATAGCCGTTTTGGTGGCGGTTATTGCCGCCGGCGTTGCTTTCGGGGTCAGCAAAATGCAAACACCCGTTTACAGCGCGTTTACCCGCTTGAGCGTGCAACCGGCTCGCGCCGATTGGGGCTTGAGCAACACCTTAAAAGACCTGCTGCGAAATTACGTGGCAAACATCCAAACCCACACCACCGCCCAAGAAGTTATCGACCGGGCACAATTGGATATGAGCACCTCCGACCTGCTGAGCAAACTTTTTCTCAGCCCCGACCCGTCTACCTTCACCATTAAAATTGAAGCCCGCGATACCGACCCGGAAGTGGCGTATGCCATTGTAGATACCGTGGCAAAAGTTTTTATCGACCAGCGCAATGCGTGGAACGCCAAACAAGACAAACGCGACCGTATTGATGTGGTGATGCTCGACAGTGTGTATAATTTGGGCTATCAGCAATACAAACCCAAAACCAAAATCAATACACTGGCGGGCGGATTGTTCGGTTTGATGGTTGGGCTGCTGGTGATATTCTTTTTGGAATGGTTGGAACAGGGCAACATCCGCACCCACGATGATGTGGAACGATTGTTGGGCGTGACGGTTTTGGGGCAAATTCCGGCGCATCCGGGCACATCGCATGCCGATGCCGAACAACGGAAATCATCAAGCCTCATTCCGAAATCGCACAAAATTTAACGCCGGCACAGTGTCCGTCCGGTAAAACATACAGAACCGAGAAATATTATGAGCAAAAATGCACTTGTAACCCTAACCGACCCCACTTCGGTGGCGGCAGAAGCCTACCGTACCCTGCGTACCGGCATTGAATTTGCCAATGTAGATACACCCATCAAAACCCTGCTGGTCACCTCTGCCGGACCCGACTCCGACAAAGATGTTACGCTGGCAAATTTGGCAATCACCATGGCAGACGGCGGGCGGAATGTTATTTTGGTAGACAGCGATTTGCGTCAGCCGCAATTGCACACCCTGTTTGGTATTGGCAACACGCGGGGGTTTACCGATATGTTCCGCGATGACGCGGCATTCAATTCGCCGCCGTGGCAAACCATTGCCAACACCACCCTGAAAGTGTTGCCCAGCGGACAACTGCCCGCCATCCCCAGCCAAATTCTCAACTCGAAAAAACTGATACAGGTGCTGGAAAAACTTGCCGACGGGGCGGATGCGGTACTTTTCAGCGCGCCGCCGCTCAGTACCGTTACCGATGCCGCGCTGCTGGCATCAAAGGTAGATGGCACGCTGCTGGTGGTAAAAGCCAACGTTTCCAAACGAGAGCACGTGCTGGAAGCCAAAAATCGGCTGGAAAAAGTAAAAGCCAACCTCATCGGCGCGGTATTGTCAAACGCCGCCGTAGATGCCAGCCTTAAAGAATAATATCAAGCCATGTAGAAAGGAAAAGCCGTGAAAGGATTGATTCTCTCCGGTGGAAAAGGAACGCGACTTTATCCGCTGACCTTCACCAGCGCGAAACAACTCATCCCGCTCAGCAACAAACCGGTGCTCTTCCGCGTCATCGAAGCCATCCGCGATGCGGGGGTGCGTGACATCGGCATTGTCATCGGCGATACCGGCAACGAAATTCGCAAAGCCGTGGGAACCGGCGAACGGTGGGGGGTGAACATCACCTACATCCCGCAAGATGCACCGTTGGGCTTGGCACACGCCGTTAAAATCTCACGCGATTTTTTGGGCAATGACCGATTTGTGATGTTTTTGGGCGACAATGTGATACAGGGGGGTATCAGCCCGCTGATTGCCGAATTTGCCAACAGTGATTATAATAGCCAAATTGTTCTCACTGCCGTCAACGAACCGCAACATTACGGTGTGGCACAACTTGGCGACGACGGGCAAATTGTGCGTCTCATCGAAAAACCGAAAGACCCGCCCAGTAATTTGGCGTTGGTTGGCATTTATATGTTCGACGAAAATATTTTCAAAGCGGTTGATGCCATCAAACCGAGTTGGCGCGGCGAATTGGAAATTACCGACGCCATTCAGTGGCTGGTAGAAAACGGCTACCGGGTGCATCCGTACATCCATCGCGGCTGGTGGATTGACACCGGCAAACCGAACGATATGCTCGATGCCAACAGTTATGTGCTGGAAGAACTGACGCCCAAAAACGAAGGCTATGTTGACCGTTCCAGCGATGTGGATGCCCGCGTGACCATTGAAAAAGGCGCGGAAATCATTAACAGCGTCATCCGCGGACCGGCTATCATCGGCAAAGATACCCGCATCGTGAACGCCTACATCGGACCGTTTACCAGCATTCATCACGATTGTTTGATTGAGAATGCGGAAATTTCACGGTCTATTGTGCTGGAACACAGTCAAATCCGCAACGTGGCACGCCGCATTGAAGACAGTCTCATCGGGCGAAACGTGGTCATCCACCGCTCACCGATTCGCCCGCAGTCGCACAAATTTACGCTGGGCGACAACTCGGTGGTGGGGCTGTTGAACGATTAACCGCGGTCAAAGGCGGATGTCGGATTGGAAAGGAGGTTGTTTATGAGAAAACCGGCAATTCTATCCGGTTGAATATTGTTTTCGAGACATTCGGGTATGAATTGCACAAAATAAAATATGCACCATTGACGACATAACGATTTTTTTATAATGGATAAAAGAAGGGAGATGCGAGATGTTCGATACGGGTAATACCGGTTTTATGCTTGTCGCCACCAGTCTGGTTATGTTAATGACACCGGGCTTGGCATTTTTTTATGGCGGTCTGGTCGGTAGAAAAAATGTATTGACCATTATGATGCAAAGTTTTGTGTCTATGGGATGGACGACCATTATTTGGGTCACTGTCGGCTACACTTTGAGTTTTGGGCAAGATGTTGGTGGGATAATTGGAAATGGACAATACCTTTTCTTGCATGGGATTACACCTGAATCAGCATTTGGGGGCAGCGCAAATATTCCTTTGTTGGTATTTGTTGCCTACCAAATGATGTTTGCAATTATTACACCAGCATTGATAACCGGCGCGTTTGCAGACAGAGTTAGGTTTAAAGCCTATATGGTGTTTCTTACGTTGTGGCTGTTGTTTGTTTACTTTCCGTTGGTTCACATGGTGTGGGGCGGCGGTTTGTTTGCGCAGTGGGGGGTGCTCGATTTTGCCGGCGGCATTGTGGTGCATGCCTCGGCGGGTTTTGCGGCGTTGGCATCGGTATTTTTCATCGGGAAACGAAAACTGCAAAATTCAAAACCGCACAGCATCCCGTTGGTGGCATTGGGAACGGCACTTTTGTGGTTCGGCTGGTACGGGTTTAACGCCGGCAGCGAGTTGAGAGTGGATGCCATTACAGCCACCGCGTTTGTAAATACCGATGTGGCGGCATCGTTTGCGGCAATCACATGGCTCATTTTGTCGAATATTTTTGAGCAAAAACCGAAATTCTTGGGGATGCTCACCGGTGCAGTGGCGGGGCTTGCCACAATTACCCCGGCAGCAGGTTATGTTTCGGTGCAGTCATCAATGATTATCGGTATCATTGCTTCGATTGTGGCATACATTGCCGTGTCGTATAAAAACAAAGTTGGCTGGGATGATGCCTTGGATGTTTGGGGCGTGCACGGTGTCGGCGGGTTTATTGGAGTGTTGCTGCTGGGTATTTTCGCCAGCAAAGCCATCAATGCCAGCGGCGTTGACGGGTTGTTGCTTGGCAATACCTCGTTTTTCTTGGCAGAGGCAAGCGCCGTGATACTGACCGCGGTTTATGCGTTTTTGTTCACCTATGGCAGTTTGTGGGTTATTGATAAAATTACCCCCATCAGAGTACCTGCGGAAGGTGAAATGGAAGGGCTTGACATTTATGAACACGGCGAAGAGGCGTACATTTAAAACGCCGTCGGTTTGATGCCGGTTACCGTAACCGAAAAAGCATGCACGATTATTTTCGTGCATGCTTTTTTTGTGCCGGGATGATTAAAAATGCGAAACTGCCATCCGATTGGGTATCTCAGGGCGGGGGTTATTGCATATGCGGCACCACGTGGAAGAACCACACAAAAACGGTGCTGCTAATCATTGTGCCCATAGCAAACAGAAAACTGTATTTGCTGAATTGTATGAATGAGATTTTGTGCCCGTTGCGCTCTGCCAAACTGGCAACCACCACATTTGCCGATGCCCCCACCAGCGTAAAGTTGCCGCCCAAATCTGCGCCGAGCGCCAATGCCCACCACAACGGTTCGGTATTCATACCGTTGTGCCCCAGTGATTGAATCAGCGGAATCATGGTGGCGGCATACGGAATATTATCCACAATGCCGGAGGCAACTGCCGACAGCCACAGCACAAACATAG
>CAYPNZ010000185.1:0-6170 GCA_964411845.1 uncultured Anaerolineaceae bacterium | reverse complement strand
GAGCTACCTCTGCTCCACCCCGCAACGGAATGCCGAAGGTGGGAGTCGAACCCACACGGGCGTAAAGCCCACTACGCCCTGAACGTAGCGCGTCTGCCTATTCCGCCACTTCGGCATAAATAAAACGCCCCGGCACATATCGGCGTTTACAGAGCATATTATAGCCCGACCCGAAAAATTGGCAAATTTGAAGGTAAGGAGTACGGAGCAAGAAGCAGGGCGTCAGGGGTTTTCTTTTTCTGACCACACTGTGCTCTCTACCCCGTACCCCGTACTCCTTGCTCCTTACTTCTTGCTTCTGCTCCCCCCGCTCCCGTCACACCCGTTCGATGATGGTGCTGTTTGCCATACCGCCCCCTTCGCAAATGGCGATTAACCCGAATTGCCCCGCGCGCCGCTCCAACTCGTGCAGCAGCGTCGCCATCAATTTGGCGCCGGTTGCTCCCAGCGGATGCCCCAGCGCAATGGCGCCGCCGTTGACATTTACTTTCTCCATCGGCGCACCGATTTCCTGCTGCCACGCCAGCACCACCGGTGCGAATGCCTCATTCACTTCAAACAGGTCAATATCAGCTACCGACAGCCCGGCGCGTGCCAACGCCTTTTGGGTAGCGGGGATGGGTCCCGTCAGCATCGTTACCGGGTCAACCCCCACGGCGGCAAAGGCGCGGAATTTGGCACGCGGGGTCAACCCCAACCGCGCCGCCATATCTGCCGAAGCCAACACCGTCAGGCTTGCCGCATCGGAAATTTGGCTGGAATTGCCGGCGGTGATGTCCGGCAGTCCGTCGAATGCGGGTTTCAGCGCGGAAATCTGCTCGAAGGTGGTATCGGGGCGGATACCTTCATCTGCCGAGAAAAGCACGGTTTCGCCCGCTTCGTTTTTCACCGGCACGGGGATAATTTCCGTTTCAAAATACCCCGCCGCGCGTGCCGCTGCCGCCCGCCGGTGACTTTCCAGACTGAACCGGTCGAGGTCGGCGCGGGTCAATCCCCATCGTTCGGCAATCATTTGCGCCCCGACCGCCTGATTGAACCACTGCCCGTCTTTCAACCCGTACCGTTTTTGCAGCGATTCTGTCAGTGGGATGCCGGGACCCACCTGCATGGTCACGCCCATCGGCACGCGGGTCATCGATTCTACCCCGCCGGCGAAAACCAAATCGTACTGCCCCGCCATAATACCCTGCGCGGCAAATTGAATGGCTTGCAGGCTGGAACCGCATTGCCGGTCGAGCGTGACGGCAGGTACCGATTCGGGCAACCCTGCCGACAGCCATGCATTGCGCCCCACGTTGAATGCCTGCTCGCCGGTTTGGTCAACACAGCCGACAATCACATCATCCACCAGCGCGGGGTCAATTCCCAGCCGCTCAACGGTTGCCGAAAAAAGGTGTGCCAGCAAGTCAACCGGATGGACAGTTGCCAACGATTTGCCCCGTCTGCCCACCGGGGTGCGAACTGCTTCAACAATGAATGCGTCGTTCATAATAGGTTCTCCGTTTTTTTTGAATAGTATGTTTCACATTACCCGAACACGCCGTTTTCTCGCAAACGGGTAATTTCTGCCGGTGAATAGCCGTTTGCCTGCAATACCGATTCGGTATCTGCGCCGAGTGCGCCGCCGGTATGCCGATATTGCGCCTGCCCCGCCGAAAATTTGAACGGGTTGGCAATTTGCCGCTGGGTGCCGCCGTTCGGTTTGGGAACATCCACCACCATACCGCGGGCTTGGGTGTGCGGGTGCGCCGCCGTTTCGGCAATGGTTTGCACCGGTTCGACACACACATCCAGCGCGTTGAAAATTTCCGTCCATTCCGCCAGCGTGCGTTTGGCAATTTCCGCCTGAATTTCGCTTTTTACCTGCCGCTGGCTGTCCGGGTCGGGGTTCAACCCGCCGTCAATCAAATCGGGGCGATTGATGGCTTGACAGAATCCGCGCCAGAACTGCGGTTCCAAACTGCCCACCGACAGATGCCGCCCGTCGCGGGTGCGGTAAAAGTCGTAAAAACTGCCGCCGTTCAAAAACAGGTTTTCACGGTCGGGCAGGGTGTTGCCCACCAGATAGTAACTGGCAATATGGGCGCTGAGCCCCACTGCCATATCGAACATGCTGATGTCCACCCGCTGCCCTTTGCCGGTGTGCTGGCGATGCACCACCGCCGCCAAAATGCCCGTTACCGCCCCCAGCGAACCGCCGCCGATGTCGGCAATTTGAATGCCCAGCGGCGGGGGTCCGTCGGCTTTGCGCCCGGTGTAACTCATAATGCCGGAAAGTGCCAAAAAGTTGATGTCGTGTCCGGCGCGATTTTTATACGGTCCCGTTTGCCCGTAGCCGGTCAGCGAGCAGAAAATCAGGCGCGGGTTGATTTCTTTCAGCGCGTCATAACCGATGCCCAGTTTATCCATCACGCCGGGGCGAAATTGTTCCAGCACGATGTCGTATGTTTGCACCAGTTTTTTTACCACATCCACCGCGCCGGGCTTTTTCAAATCCAGCGCGATGGATTTTTTGTTGCGGCTGAGCAGCGCGTGCCACGCCGAAACGCCATCGTCAAACGGCGGGGTGATGCGTGCCAAATCGGGGCGGTGGGGCGCTTCGACGCGCAACACGTCTGCGCCCCAATCCGCCAGCAGCATGGTTGCAAAAGGTCCCGGCAACAGGGTGGAAAAGTCGAGAATTTTCAGAGATGACAGCACCGGTGCGATTACCCCAGTTCGCCGGCAGTGTAACGGCGGCGCAAAACTTTTTTATCGAATTTGCCGACGCTTGTTTTGGGAATTTCGGCGATGAATACGAATTTGTCGGGTATCCAGAATTTGGCAACTTTCGGGCGCAGAAATTCGCGCAAATCATCTTCCGAAACGTCTCCCGCGTCTTCGGTGAGCACAATTGCCGCCAACGGGCGTTCCGCCCAGCGTTCATCCGGTATGGCGATGACGGCGGCTTCGCGCACGGCGGGATGCGCCATCAGCGTGTTTTCCAATTCCACGCTGGAAATCCATTCGCCGCCGCTTTTGATAAGGTCTTTGGTGCGGTCGGTGATTTGCATATAGCCGTCGTCACTGATGGTGGCAACATCGCCGGTGCGGAACCAGCCGTCTTTGGTAAACTGTTCCGATGAGCCTTCCATTTTATAATAGTCGCGGATAACCCACGGACCGCGCACCTGCACTTCGCCCATCGTGGTACCGTCCCACGGCAATTCTTCGCCGTCATCGTTGACGATGCGCATTTCTATACCGGGCACCACATAACCCTGTTTGGCTTTGATGTCCCATTTTTCTTCATCGGTTAAACCGGCATGGTGCGATTGCAGTTTGGAAACCGTGCCCAGCGGCGAAGTTTCGGTCATACCCCAGGCGTGCAGCACGTTAACGTGCAAATCTTTTTCATAGGCTTTGATGAGACTGCGCGGCATTGCCGACCCGCCGACAATCAGTGCCCGCACGGTGGAAATATCGCGCGGGTTGTTGCGCAATTCGTGGTACAGACCGTTGCAAATGGACGGCACCCCGGCGGCGACGGTAATTTTCTCGTTGGCGATGATTTCTGCCAGCGGTTCCGGTTTTAGGTGCGGACCGGGCATAAACATTTCCGCGCCGGAGTAGGCACAGGCAAACGGCAGCCCCCATGCCATCGCGTGAAATTGCGGTACAACCATCAAAACACGGTCGGCTTCGGTAAGCCCGAGCGCGTTTGCTTGATTTTCGCCGATGGTGTGCAGGAACATCGAGCGGTGGCTGTACAGCGCGCCTTTCGGGTTGCCGGTGGTGCCGCTGGTATAGCACATACCCATTGCCGTGTTTTCATCCAGTTTCAACCATTCAAAATCGTCATCCACATCTGCCATTAAATCTTCATAATGCAGCACATTCGGCAATTTTGTTTCGACCCCTTTGGGCGCGTTAATCAGTACATATTGTTCCACCACAGTAATTTTATCGGAAGCGCGCTCGAAAAGGGGGATTAGGGTGACATCAATAAAAACCACTTTATCTTCGGCGTGATTGACCACATACGCCAACTGGTCGGGGAAAAGGCGAATGTTCAGCGTGTGGCATACCGCGCCGACGGCGGGAATGCCGAAATACATTTCCACGTGCTGATACCCGTTCCATGCAAAAGTGCCCACGCGGTCGCCCTGTTTAACGCCCAATTTTTGCAGCACATTTGCCAGCCGTTTGACCCGTTTGTACAAATCGGCATAGGTGTAGCGGTGAATGGAACCGTCGGGTTGTTTGGTTGAAATGCGTTTGTGGGGGAACAATTTGTTGGCATGTTCCAAAATCCGGTCGAGGGTAAGGGGGTAATCCATCATTAAGCCTTGCATTGAAAATCTCCTTTCATTGCTGAAACTGTTTGCCTTCGGCGCCATTGCGCCACATTCACTGTGGGGGAAAATCTATTTTCTTGCCAAAAATTTGCTTATTTTGATTATAGACGGAAGCAAGAGAGATGGCAATTTTTTATCGGGGCGGGCGATGCGCAACCGGATATTTTGTGGTAAACTGAAACGAAACGGATTTTTTTCGGAGGCAAAAAATGAAGAAAACAGGTTTGTTGAACCAACCCCTTTCGGCGGTGATTGCCGGGCTGGGGCATACCGATACACTGGTCGTTGCCGATGCCGGCTTGCCCATTCCGGCGCAGACCCGGCGCATTGATTTGGCGCTGGTTGCCGGCGTGCCGACATTTTTGCAGGCATTAAACGCAGTGTTGGGAGAAATGCAGGTGGAAAAAGCAATTGTGGCGGAAGAGATGACCACCGTCAGCCCGAAATTGTATGCGGCGGTGCAAGAAGTTTTGGGCGGTATTCCCATTGAATTGGTGACGCACACTACTTTTAAAAGCGAAACCGAATCGGCGCGGGCGGTGGTTCGCACCGGCGAGTTTACGCCGTATGCCAACATTATTTTGGTGTCGGGCGTTGTTTTTTAGCGCGAAATGATGTCGCCGATTTGGCGGTCGTAATCTTCTTCTTTTGCCATATAATCGGCAATGAAGGCGCTTTCTCGCTGGCGAAGCGCCATCGGGGCGACCACTCGCAGGTCATCGAGCGTGGCGGTGTCGCGTTCGTCCAGCGCGGCGTAAGCGCGGGCGGCTTCCAGCATAGTAATTTCCGCGCGGTGGCTTTCGATGCGGAGTTGCTGCACCCAGCGCAATCCCGTTTCTTCCACCCCCGGGGCAAAGGTAACGCGGGGCAGTCGCTCGCGGGCGGCTTGAATTTCGGCGGTGGCTTGTTCGGTTTCAAACTGCCATTCGGCGGCAAATTGATGCCGATTGTGCCGGTATGCCACCGTGCGGCGATACGCTTCCAATCGGTCGGCGGGGTCGGTCAAGCCGCGCACCACCACCCGCAGCCCGAACCGGTCTTGAATTTGCGGGCGCAATTTGCCCTCTTCCGGGTTCATCGAACCGACCAAAAAGAGCCGAGATTGGTAGGTGGCGCTCATTGCGCCGCGGCGCACGGTGAACATGCCCTGCGCCGCCGCATCCAAAATGGCATTGATGATGGCGTCATCCAGTAGATTCACTTCATCAATATACAGCAAATTTTGGTCGGCATGGCTGAGGATACCGCGCTGCAACTGCACTTTTTGCTGTTCGATGGCGATGCGCTCGTTTATGCCGCCGACCACATCTTCCAACCGGCTGTTCAGCGGCAATTCAATCAACCGCATTGGTTCGGTGGCGGTGAGCGGCTCGCCGGCGGCGTATTTTTGGGCACAGTTGCGGCAGATGGCATCAATACCGAGCGCCTCTACCGCCGTTTCGGTGCAGCCATACGGGCACAAACTGCGGGTGACGGTGGGCATCAGTTCGACCAGCCCGCGCACGGCGGTGGTTTTGCCCGTGCCGCGCGGACCGATGAGCAGTACACCGCCAACATTTCGGTTTACCAGCGATAGCAGCAACGCCAGTTTCATTTCGGTTTGCCCCACCAGCGACAGAAACGGAAAACGGGTTTCATCGGCGAGCCCGTTATCTGCCAGCGGGGCGCTGATAACTTTTTGCGCCACACTGTGGCGGCGCAGTATTTCCAAAAGATGTGATTTCGGTGCGCTCATAAATTCCTGCCGTGTTATGCCATAACCATAGCACAAACTTGGCGTTCCTTCAAGCCCGATACAAAAAAACGGGGCTTCATCGCCCCGTTGGTTTGTTA
>CAYPNZ010000184.1:1612-6172 GCA_964411845.1 uncultured Anaerolineaceae bacterium | reverse complement strand
CACAAAAGTTACCAGCCCAATGCCGACGTGCTTCCCTTCGGCGCGCAACTTGGGTTGTTCTTCCGCAACGAATTGGTCATAGCCAATCATCTGCTTCGCTTTTTCCAGCAACGGTTGATAATTGCCGCTGTCGTAAATCGTTTCGATGAAATCCTGCCCGATAATTTGCTGGTTGACGGGGAACGCATCGGCGGGAATGAGATTTTTGCGGCGAATTTCCACCGGGTCAAGCCCCAGTTCTTTTGCCGCCAAATCCATCATCCGCTCGATGACGAAAATGCCCTGCGGTCTGCCTGCGCCGCGCACCGGGGTGACAATCATTTTATTGGTGAACACTACTTTAAATTCCGTGTACAGGTTCGGTATATCGTATGTTCCCATCGAGTGCGTTTGGGTGTTCAGCGGCACCGTCAGCCCGTAAGGGTTGTACGCGCCGGTATCGTGCAGAAAAACGTCTTTCACCCCCAAGATTTTCCCGTCTTTGGTGAAAGCGGCTTCCACATCGTGAATTTGCCCGCGCTCTTGGGTGGTGCCCATAAAGTTTTCGCGGCGGTCTTCAATCCATTTGATGGGGCGGTTCAGTTTCATCGAAGCCCACGGCAGCAATACTTCTTCCGGCTGCCACAGCATAATTTTGGGTCCAAACCCGCCGCCGACGAAGGGGGCAATGACCCGCACCTGATGTTCCGACAATCCCAGGGTGGCGGCAATGCCGTTGCGAATGGGGATGGGGGCTTGGGTGGTGTTCCACATGGTCATTTGCTGGCTTTTGGCGTCCCAATTGACCACGATACCGCGGTTTTCCATGGCGGCGGCGGCGCCCCGGTCAATGATGATGCGCCGTTTGATGACCAAATCGGCGTTGGCAGCGGCTTCGGCGTAACTGCCTTTTTCCTGTTGCACGTGCGAGGCGAGGTTTGTGCCCAATTCTTCATAAACCAGCGCCGAGTCGGGTTCCACCGCTTTTTCCAAATCCGTCACCGCATCGAGCGGCTCGTATTCCACCCAAATCTGTTCGGCGGCATCTTCGGCAATGTACCGGCTTTCGGCGATGACCACCGCAACCGGGTCGCCGATGTGCCGCAATTTGTCTTTTGCCATCGGAATTTGCGGGCGGGCGTTGAACACAATATCTTCGAGGGTGGGGGGCGGTTGCACAATCATCGGGCTGGGATGCCAAAAGTCGCCCATATCTGCGGCGGTGTACACGGCAACAACGCCCGGCATTGCTTTGGCGGCGGCGGTGTCAATGCTGATGATGCGGGCATGAGCGTAATCGCTGCGCAAAAATGCGGCGTGAAGCATGCCCGGCAAATCCACATCATCCACAAACAGCGCTTGCCCGGTGAGCAACCGCGGGTCTTCGTTTCGTTTTACGGGTTGACCGATATATTTTGCCATAGTGTTTCCTCCGGGTTAGCCTTCGCGCATTTTTGCGGCGGCAAGTTCCACTGCTTCCACGATATTTTCATAGCCGGTACAGCGGCAGAGGTTGCCCGAAATGGCTTCTCGAATTTCTTCCCGGTCGGGGTTGGGATTTTCTGCCAAAAACGGCGTGAGGGTCATTAAAAAGCCGGGTGTGCAAAAACCGCACTGCAAAGCGTGTTTTTCGCGGAAAGCCTCTTGCAGCGGATGCAGGTTGTCCGGCGTGCCCAGTCCTTCCACAGTCATAATTTCGTGCCCGTCTGCCTGCACGGCGAAAAGCAGACACGAGCGCATCGCTTCGCCGTCGAACACGATGGTACACGAGCCGCACACGCCGTGTTCGCAGCCGACGTGCGTGCCGGTAAGCCCCAATTCGTGGCGCAAAAAATCGCTGAGCAGCATTCGCGGTTCAACTGCGCGGTGGTATTCGGTGCCGTTTACGGTGACAGTGATTTCAATTTTGTTGTCCATGGTGCTCTCCTCTATTTCGCCGATGCGCGGGCTGCGGCTTGGGTTAGCGTGCGCTGTGCCAGCACGTTTGCCAAATGGCGACGGTATGCGGCGGTGGCGTGAATGTCGTCGCCGGGCGAAATATCGTCATTGGCGGCGATGGCGGCGGCGTTGGCGATGGCTTCGGCGGTGGGGGCTTGCCCTTTTAAGGCGGCGATGGCGTTGTGTGCCAATACGGCGTGGTCGCCGACGCTGAGGAATGACAACCGCACTTCGGCGCAATTGCCGGCGGCATCCAGCACGATGCCGGCGGCAACGCCCACCAGCGCGTAATCGCCGTGGCGGCGCGCTACTTCGGCGAATGCCCAACCGCTGCGCGGGGGCAGCGGCGGAATTTCAATTTCCAGCAGCATTTCATCCGGTTCCATAACCGTGGCAAACAACCCGACGAAAAAGTCTTCGGCGGAAACCCACCGCTCGGTGGTGCCGCGTTTTAGTTTGAAGCGCGCGCCCAGCGCCACACAAACCGCCGGTAATTCGGCGGCGGGGTCGGCGTGGGCAATGGCGCCGCCCATTGTGCCTCGGGTGCGAATTTGCGGGTGGGCAATGTGGGGCAGCGCTTCGTGTAACAGTGGCACGCGCTCGGCGATGAGCGGGCTTTTTTCCACCGCCATATAGCGGGTCATTGCGCCGATGCGCACGCCGCCGTCCGGGGTGGGATTTATGTAACTCAATGATGAGATTTTATTCAGGTCAATTAAAACAGCCGGTTGCGCCAGCCGAAAATTCATAGTGGGCACAAGACTTTGTCCGCCCGCCAGAATTTTGGCATCGTAACCGTGTGCTGCCAATAAATTTAGGGCTTGCTCCACCGAGGTGGGGGCATGATATTCAAATGGGGCTGGTTTCATAAAAATCCTCCAATAAGAGGGAGATACGGGATAGCGTGAGACGTGAAACGTGAGGCGTATCATTTCACGTCTCACGTTTCACGCAATACGTTTTACGAATCGCTTTCTTTAAAGGCGATGAACCGTCCCCACATCGAGGCGAGTTCCATCCCTTTTTGGATGAAAGCGGCAATGTAATAGCGTCCGCTTTCGGCGTTGGCAATGTCTTTCCCCAGATTTTCGGCGTGGACGATGCCTTTGGGGAACAAATTCAGGTGCATATCCTGATAGTATTTATCCAGCGGATACATTTCATCCCAATCTTTGCCAAAGGCTTCGATGAGTTTGCGGTTGGCTTCTTCAAATGTTTTGGGATGCCAAATGCGCTGGATGGTGTTCATTGGGTGTTCCATTGCCACACAGTCTACACCCAGCCATTTAATTTCCATATCGAGACACCAGTCGGCAAAATCGGGTGAGGGTCCCGGATGTTTAATCATATAGCGGAATTCATCCGAATCGGGACTTGCCCAGCCGTATTTGTAATAGCCGGTTTTGATGATGAGGATGTCGCCTTTGTGAACATCTACCACATCCATAATCATCTGCGGGGTGTACACACTGGAATCGCTGACTTTGTCGGAAATATCGGCGATGACGCCGGGACCGAACCAGTGTTCCAGCGGCATTTGCCCGATGGTGCGTCCTGCCGCCCAGAAGTGTTTTTCGCCGTCCATATGGGTTCCCAAATGGAAACTGGCGCGGCAGTGGGCATTGTTGCGCCCCATACCGAAATACTGTCCGCCCACCCGTTTGGTGTAGGTTACGGTCAACGGTTCGTAATTTGCCCATTGCGGGGTTTGCACGCTGAACGGCACGGTCAGGTCGAGCGTTTCGGCGGATGCCATAAAGTTGAAAAAGTCGTTTTCGTCCATCCCGTCGGGGGGCAGGAAAGCCACGGCGCGGCTCCATGCCGATTCCACTTCCATATACGGGATGGGTTCAATCATAATCCACGCCCGTTTGTTGCTCAATTCATCAATTTGTCCGCCCAAACTTTCTGCCAGCAGCAGATGGGCTTTCGGCATATCAATGTGGGTCAGTTTGTGATATTCTTCCGGCGGGAACATTTCATCCCAACTTTTGCCGTGGGTTTCTTTCAGTTTGGCTTCGGCTTTGGCGAATTCTCCGGCGTGCATATAGCGGATGGGGGTGTTCATGGGGTGTTCTGCCGAGCCGCAATCCACGCCGATGATTTTCAATTCCATATCCATTGCCCAACGGAAGAACTCCGGCGACGGACCCGGATGGCGCACATAATAGCCGAATTCTTTGTTTTCCACCCCGCCTTGGGCGTTGGGGTTATGCACATCGGGTTGGTCCCAGCCGTATTTGTGGTAGCCGGTGTTGATGATGAGGATGTCGCCTTTTTTGACTTCGGCGCGTTCCGTAATCATTTCGGGGGTGTACAGGCTGTAATCGGAAACGGCGTCGGAGATGTCTACAATTACGCCGGGACCGCTCAATGCTTCCAGCGGGATGTCGGCGATGGCGCGGGCGCCGCTGTGGAAGGCGCGTTCGCCGACCAAGTGGGTGCCGGTGTTGTTGCTCCATTCAATGAGTTGCCCGTTTGCACCCTGTCCGCCGCCATACGCGCCGGTCAATCGTTTGAAAAAATGAACCTGCAATGCTTTTTCGCCGGGCCACGGCGGGGTAAAAATGCTCAATCCCTGTGTCAGGTCGAACATTTTGGCATTCGATAGTGTTTTGATAAATTCTTCGCGGTTCATAATAG
>CAYPNZ010000184.1:0-1512 GCA_964411845.1 uncultured Anaerolineaceae bacterium | reverse complement strand
AGTCCATATTTCTGCGCGTAGGCAATGAGTGCCTGCTCGAACATTTCCATCGGCGGGCGAACCAACCCTGCGCCAACTTGCCCCACGCCGGCGTTTTTGTGGGCGATGCCGGTGTTCACGCGCGGGGTGATGCCTTTTTCCACCACTTTGCGGATGTCAATGCCGGTGGGTGTGCCGCGGAAATCGAGTACGGGCATATTGAAGAATTTGTGCTCGGTGTGGGTAATCTCGTACATTTCCATAGTGGCGTTGATGGCATCTTTGGGGGTGCCGCTGACGAAGGTGACGATGGCGGGGGCGGTTGCCATGGCAAAGCCGCCGATACCCGCGGTTTCGGTGATGGTGCTGTCGCCGATGTCGCCGCTGGCATCCTCTTCGGTAAAGCCGGGGAAGTACAGTCCTTTGGGGGTGGCAACCGGGGCGGTGAACCAGCGGGTTTCGTTGCGCAACCCGCCGATGCCGCTGACGCGGATGCCGAAATCGGTGCCGTTGCGCGCCATGGTGGTCACGATGGTGCTGCCTTCTACCCCGTGTCCGGCATCTGCCATGGCTTTACAGGCTGCCATCACCGGGTTGAGCACTGCCAAGGCGTTGTCGCCGATGGCTTTCAGAATATCGGATGCCACTTCGGCGTTGGGCGCGGCTTTGGCAATATAGGGCGCCAGGGCTTTCAGGAATAGAATTGAACCGGCTTTGTTGCGGTTGTGACCTTCATCACCCATATGCAATGCTTCTGCCAGCAGGGCGCGGATGTCAATGCCGCCGCTCATTTCCACCGCATCGGCGAGCACGGGTCCCATCACTTTATCGAGCCAGCGCAGGCGTTCCAACACTTCTTCGCTGTATGCGCCGTAACGCAATACTTTGCCGTAACCTTCGTTGATGTTGGAATAGGCTTTGTTGCCGTGCGTTTTGTTTTCGATGATGTAGACGGTCATGCTGGGGGAGGTAACGCCCGCCATTGGACCGACGGCATCGTGTTCGTGGCAGGGTTCCAGTTTGATTTCGCCGGAGGTGACGAGTTTTTCGGCTTCGGCTTCGTCTTTTGCTTTGCCTTCAAAAATCAGTGCACCGGTAATGGCGCCGCGCATCGGACCGGAGGCGCGTTCCCAAGTGATGGGCGGTCCGGCGTGCAGCAATAAATTGTCGTGCATACCGGGGATAACGTCTTTTGCGGTGCCCATACCAACCAAAACGGGATGGGCTTCCATCATTCGGTTGGTTGCTTCATCATTTGCTTTTTGAATATCGATAGCCATAAGGTTTCCTCTCTTTTTAAATTGGAAAAAGCAAAATTCATTCGTTAAACTAGAAAATAGAGCAACGATGAAACGTGATACGTGAATTGTGAACTATTTGTCACGTATCACGTTTCACGAATCACAAAGTTACCCTTTCATTTTCATCAGAATTGCCATAAGCATTTCGTTGCCACCGGCGGGCGGACGCCAGTCTACCTGCAATATTTCTGCGCCTTGGGCGGCAACGCTGTCGGTGATGCTCGGGGTCATG
>CAYPNZ010000183.1:0-6183 GCA_964411845.1 uncultured Anaerolineaceae bacterium | reverse complement strand
GTGCCCCTACAGTTTTGCGTCAGAATATCATTTGTCAAGTGACTTTGCAACAGCCATGGTTAATTTCGTGGGTGGTTATCGCCGGTGCTGATTTCGAGTACCGCATTGCCGCATGGACTGCGGCGGCGGAGGATAACCGCCGCCGTGTTCGAGCATTGGACAATCTGCGTGCCCTATGGTATAGTTATCGCCGTTTGAAACCCGTTTAAGGCACGACTGCGCCCCGTAAAAAACGGGGCGCGTTTCTTTTTTGAGGAGACTTTCACCATGCGAATGAGCAAACTTTTCAGCCAAACACTGCGCGATGCGCCCGGCGATGCCGAGGTGGTCAGCCATCAATTGCTGGTGCGAGCCGGATTCATCCGCCAACTTGCCGCCGGTATTTTCAGTTACCTGCCGCTGGCGCGCCGAACCATGACCAAAATTGAAAACATCATGCGCGAAGAAATGGACGCCATCGGCGGGCAGGAAGTAACCATGCCCGTTGTTCATTCCGCCGACATTTGGAAAGAAACCGGTCGCTGGTATCAAATCGGCTCGGAAATGGGGCGTTTTTTCGACAAAAACGGGCGCGATATGGTGCTGGCAATGACCCATGAAGAAGTGGTGGCGGATTTGGTGCGAAAAGAAATTCAAAGTTACCGCCAACTGCCGGCGATGATTTATCACATCCAAACCAAATGGCGCGACGACCCTCGCCCGCGCGCCGGTCTCATCCGCGTGCGCGAATTTACCATGAAAGACAGTTACTCGCTCGATGCGGATTGGGAAGGGTTAGACAAACAATACCGCGCCCATTATCAGGCGTATTTCAACATTTTCAATCGCTGTGGCGTGCCCGCCGTGGCAGTCGGTTCGGATGTGGGTATGATGGGCGGCAGTATGGCGCACGAATATATGTACCTCACCCCCATCGGCGAAGATACCCTACTGCTGTGCGACCACTGCGGCTATACCGCCAACCGCCAAATTGCGGAATTTCAAAAACCCGCCGCCGCGCCGGAAGAAGCGTTGCCGCTGGAAAAAGTTGCCACACCCGACACCAAAACCATCGAAGATTTGGCAAACTTTTTGAACATTCCGACTGCCAAAACGGCGAAAGCCGTGTTTATGGTTGCCACCGTCACCGAGGGCACGGAAGACGTGGAAAAATTTGTGTTCGCGGTGGTGCGCGGCGATATGGATGTGAACGAAACCAAACTTGCCAACGCTGTCAAAGCGAAGGCGCTGCGTCCTGCGCACGATGAAGAAATTATCGCCATCGGCGCTGCACCGGGATACGGGTCGCCCATTGGCGTGAAAAATGCGCTGATTGTGGTGGATGATGCCATTCCCGCCTCGCCGAATTTGGTGGCGGGCGCAAACGAAGACGGCTTCCATTATTTGAACGTCAATTTCGGGCGCGATTATCGGGCAGACATTGTGGCAGATATTGCCGTCGCCGGCGATGGCGATGCGTGCCCCCGCTGCGGCAAACCGATGTACACCAGCCGCGGGGTGGAAATCGGCAATATTTTCAAGCTCGGAACCCGCTATACCGAAGCGATGGGCGCAACCTTCCTTGACAAAGACGGCAAAGAAAAACCGGTCATCATGGGTTCGTATGGCATCGGCGTGGGGCGGCTGCTGGCTTGTGTGGCGGAAGAACACAACGATGAACATGGTCTGATTTTACCCGTTACCATTGCGCCGTATCAGGTGCTTTTGGTTAATTTGAGCAAAAAATCGAATGCGGCGGAAGAAATTTATGCCGACCTGCAAGCCGCCGGGGTGGAAGTGCTGTTTGATGACCGCGACGGCAGTCCCGGCGTAAAATTCAACGATGCCGATTTGATTGGGTTGCCGCTGCGTATCACCGTGGGCGACCGGGCATTGAAAAAAGGCGGCGTGGAGTTGAAACGCCGCGATAGCCGCGACAGCGAACTTGTGCCGCTGGCAGACATCGTCGGCGCGGTACAGACAAAAATCGCCGAAATGACCGCTGAAATTATGGAAACAGTGGTGGAAGTTCCTTTTAAAGAATAGGAGTGGTTATGAACCGTGAAGAGACACTGGCATGGATTGAAGATGTGATGGACGCGCTCGACCAATCGGAAGTGATTGAAATTATCGAAGCAACCATCAGCGACGGGCTGGTGTCCGACGAATTTTTCGAGACGCTCGATGCGGAAACAGAGCGCCTCAAAGCGGCGGGCGACCGGTTTCGGTATGACCGGTTGCTGGAAATTGCCCGCACGGTTGCCATTGCCCGGCAAAACCGGAAAGAGAATCTGTAATAACGGAATGAATCAAAAAACCCCTGCCGTAGCGGCGGGGGTTTATTTTTGAGAAGTTATGCGGCGCGAATGAGCAGCGCCAACGCCAGCAGCCCGACCGTCAGCAACAATCGCCAGCCGAGCATAACATATGCCGAGGTTACTTCGGGAGCCGTGACCGATTTATGTGATGGCAACCATTTTCCCATTTGAACGCTCCTTCTTTCGGCAAGTAAGTTGAGCCATTATAGCATCGCCGGTATGGTTTGTCGAATTTTGCGGCAAAGAGCGGCAATGTAACGGTTCAGCCGTGCCCGTTGAACTTGTCATTGCGAGCGCAGCAGAGCAATCTCTGTTTGCGGCAGTTGGAGATTGCTTCAACCCTAACGGGTTTCGCAATGACAGGCTAAACAGTCACAAAAACAAAAAGCGCCCGTTTAGGCGCTTTATAATGGTTGATAGTGCTGTTACGCGGCTTGCGATTTGGCGCGGTTCAGGTAAATTTGCAAACGAGACTTTCGGCGTGAGGCATTGTTTTTATGGATGATACCTTTTTGCGCGGCTTTATCCAGCGCTTTCTCTGCCAGCCGAACCACTTTTTCTGCTTGCTCGAATTCACCGGCAGCAATCAGAGCGCGTGCTTTTTTAACATACGTGCGCGCGGTCGTTTTGTAATAGCGATTGCGTTCGCGCCGTTTTAAATTTTGCCGTGCCCGTTTCTTCGCCGATTTGATGTTAGCCAATTTTGGTTCCTCCTGCAATTGCAAAATACTTCAAAACGCCCCTGCGAGCGTACTGTTCCGTTTCAACCTTGCTAGTTTAACCCAAAACCATGCTTTTGTCCAATTGGTTGGGTAACTTTTTTGCCAACACAAACAACCGCGGCAATTATAAAAAAAGGGCGTTTTATTGTAAAATCCAAACGGTGGCAAAATACCGGCTATCACCAAAATTTAGTTGTGATTCAAAATTGAAACATTGGTATCGGATAAAAAATGGCAACACGAATTTTATTGGTTGAAGACGATAACACCCTTTTGGAAACATTATCGTACAATTTAAAAAACGAAGGTTACAAAGTGACCACCGCCAGCAACGGGCAGGACGGGTTGACACTGGGGCGCAAAGATAAAATTGATTTGATTCTGCTTGATGTGATGCTGCCCGAGTTGGACGGGTTGTCGGTGTGCCGCATTTTGCGCCGCGAAGGTATCGAAACGCCGATAATTTTGCTCACCGCCCGTTCCGGCGAAATGGACAAAATTGTGGGGCTTGATTCCGGCGCCGATGATTACATCACCAAACCGTTCAGTTTGGGCGAATTGCTGGCGCGGATACGGGTTGCCTTGCGGCATAAACGTACCCGCACCGAAAGTAACATCCTGAAAGTTGGCGGCTTGTCCATTGATTTGGCGGCTCGCCGGGTAACACGCCATGGCGAGCGGCTCAATTTAAGCCACAAAGAATTCGACCTGCTGACGGAACTGGTACAAAATCAGGGTGCGGTACTTTCCAGAGATTTGCTGCTGACCAAAGTTTGGGGGTACGATTATACTGGCGGCACACGCACCGTGGATGTCCATATCCGCTGGCTGCGCGAGAAAATCGAAGATGACCCCTCCCGCCCGAAACACATTTTAACCGTGCGCGGTATCGGCTACCGCTTCGAGGCATAATGGCGAAAAATCAACCCTTGCCCGTCACCACACGTTACACCGCCCTGATGGCGCATCAAGCCGATGCCGTCATTTTTGTGGATGACCGTTTGCAAATTCTCGATGCCAACCCCGCCGCCAAAGCGATGTTTGGCATAAACAACCCGCTTCCCCCTGCATCTTTGCTGCAATGGGTTTCGGATTCGCATTTGATTGACCTGACCCAACAAGTGTTCACCAGCAAATTGGAAATTGTGCAACAATTGGAAATAACCGGGCGCGTGGTGCGGGTAAAGGTGGTGCCGCTGGATGCACATCCGTCACCCGCGGCAATGCTGCTGCTGCGCGATGTGAGCGAATTGCAGCGGCTGGGACGTGCTCGCCGCGATTTGGTGGCAAACATTTCTCACGATTTGCGCACGCCCATTACCGGCATCCAACTGGTGGCGGAAACACTGCAAAACGGCGCGCTGGCAGATAAAAAGATGGCGCCGGTGCTGCTTGACCGCATTCTGGAAGAGGTGGAAGTTCTAGAGCAAATCAATCAGGAACTGATGGATTTAAGCCTGATTGAAAGCGGGCGCATGCCGCTGAAACTGGTTCGCTGCAATTTAACCAAACAAGTGAAAAAAACCGTCAAGCGGATGAAAAACCAAGCCCAGCGCAAAAATCTGTCGTTGGAAATTGACCTGCCGCCCAAAATTCGGGTGCTGGCGGATAAAGGTATGCTGGGGCGTGTGCTGACCAACCTCATCCACAACGCCATAAAATTTACCGAAAACGGCGGCATCACCGTGCGAGAGGTACCCACCACCGACCCCGGCATGGTGTGTGTGGCAGTGGCAGATACCGGCATCGGCATGTCGGCAGAGGCACAACAGCGCGTTTTTGAGCGATTTTACAAAACCGATACCGCCCGCACCCGCCACGAATTTCACGCGGAAAGCCACACCGGCACCGGGTTGGGCTTGGCTATCGCCCGCCATATCATCGAAGCGCACGGCGGCAAAATTTGGGTGGAAAGCGAACCGGGGCAGGGCACTACCTTCTTTTTCACCCTGCCCGGCGATGAAATTTTAACGGAAGGAACACTCGACGATGAGTTTGATGACGATTGATATTGGCAATACCAATACCCTGATTGGATTGTATAACGGCGAAACGCTGGCGCATCACTGGCGCATCAAAACCGACCGCGACCGGATGCCCGACGAATACGGCATGATTGTGCTCGGCTTTTTGCAATTTGCCGAAATCCCCACCACTGCCATCGAAGGCATTTGTATGGCAAGCGTGGTTCCGCCGCTGGCAAAAATTTACAGCCGTATGTGCGAACGATATTTCAACCAAACTCCGTTGCTGGTAACCCACCAAGTGGATACCGGCATCACCTTACGGGTAGACAACCCCGCCGGTGTGGGTGCAGACCGCATTATTGATGTGCTGGCAGTGCATCAACTGTATGGCGGACCCGCCTGTATTGTAGATTTGGGCACGGCAACCACCTTCGATGCGGTTTCGGCGGCGGGCGATTATCTGGGGGGCGCCATTACCCCCGGCATCGGCATTGCCGCCGATGCACTCTTTCAGCGCACCGCCAAATTGCCGCGCGTGGAATTGGTTGCCCCGCCGAGCGTCATCGGCAAAAATACCGTGCATGCCATTCAAAGCGGGTTGCTGTACGGCTATGTAGGAATGATTGAGGGGATGGTGGCGCGGTTTCGGGCGGAATTGGGCGCGGAAATGAAAGTGGTGGCAACCGGCGGGCTGGCGCGTGCCATCGCCGCCGAAACCGATGTGATTGACATTATCAACCCGTGGCTCACACTGGAAGGATTGCGTTTGGTTTGGGCACGCAATAGCGCGGGCAAATGACAAAATGCCAATTTTTAATCTTCCGCAACCCACTTTCAACGGCAAAAAAATTCATCAGACCGATTTTACCGATGTCATTCCCGCCTGTGCCCTGCGGGTGCGAAAGCGGGAATCTATGCACATTTCTATGGATTCCGGATATTTCTCTGCGGGAAATTCCGGAATGACAGATTTATACAAGCGGTCTATCATAATGTTGATGGTGTTACTTTTGGGGATGGTTTCGGCGGCGGAACGCATGCCGGTTCGCGCGCAGGGCGGGTTTCCCCGCTATTGTTTGGAATACCCCGACAACTTGGTGCAAAATTGCGGTTTCGATGCCGGTATGGCGAATTGGACACCGTTTGTTGTTGCCGGTGCGGCAAACATTTCCGTCGCCGCCGGCGACCGTTGCCATA
>CAYPNZ010000182.1:0-6204 GCA_964411845.1 uncultured Anaerolineaceae bacterium | reverse complement strand
CCGCCTCGTATACCGACAGGTCGAGTGTGGCGCGGATGCGGCTGAGGGTAAGGTTTTGCCAAACGCTCTGCGGGGCGCGGATGCTCACCTGCACATCGGTGGGCAGCGAATCTTGGTCAACCACAAATAGATTGGCGCGCGGCGGAATGATTTTCACCGGTACGCGCTGAGGGAAGGTTCGGGTTATAATGGGGTCGGCTTCGCGGATGGCGGCAACCCACACTAAAAATGCCATGGCAAATGCCAAAGCAAATGTTCCCAATTGAGAGAAGAATCGTTTGGACATGGTATGATATGTTTGCGTTCTCCGCCGGTGTTACGGTTCGTTGTCGGCGGGCGGGTGACTCCATGGTAGTTTTTGCATCAGTTTTACCCATTGCGGCACGGCTTGCGTTAATTGCGAACGATAGAATGCCGTGAGAATTTTGAACAGCCGCGTTTCATCCAAATTGCGTATCATTCTGCCGTTTGCGACACGGAAATGATACCCGTTTCTTCCGATACCACCACCACAATGGCATCGGTAGATTCGGTTAAACCCAGCGCGGCGCGATGCCGTGTGCCGAAATCGCTGTCGGTATCGGCGCGGCTTAATGGCAGCAAACAACTTGCCGCCGCAATGCGGTTGTTGCGAATGATAACCGCCCCATCGTGCAGGGCGGTATTCACATAAAAGATGGTCAGCAGCAATTCTTGCGAAACCAGTCCGTCAACCATTACGCCGGTTTCAATATATTCCTGCAAGCCGGTTTCGCGTTCCAGCACGATGAGTGCGCCGTGCCCCTGCAATGAAAGTCGCTGCGCGGTGGCGGCAACCATCTGCAATGTTTTTTCCAACTGGCTGGGATGGTTGCGGGTGAACAGATAGCCGGTTCGCCCCAACCGTTCCAGCGCGCGGCGCAATTCCGGCTGAAAAATGACGGGGATTGCCACCAGCAGTGCGGGCAACGAGTTGCGCATCAGCCAGCGAAAGGCAGTCAAATCGAAAATACTGGTGGATGTAATAGCCAATACCACCAAAAAAAGCAAACCGCGCAGCAGTTGCACGGCTTTGGTTCCCTGCACCAACACCAACATCCAGTAGAAAATCAGCGTCACCAGCAAAATGTCGATGATGCTGTTCCAATTTAATTGAGAGATTGTGAAAAGAATATCCGGCAGCAAGGGTTCTCCGCAAAATTAGATGTCTGTTTCCAGTTTTTCCAACAATTGATGATACCCGTCGGGATTTTCCGGACCCAATTGCAAAATTTGTTTGATGGTGCGCACGGCATCATCCCGCAAGCCGGCTTCTAACTGCAATTCGCCCAGCAGGTCGTACTGTTCGATGGCTTCTTGGCGTTTTCCGATTTCAGCCAGATATGCCGCCATTTTTTGTCGCAGCATCATTTCGCGGGGGCGGCGCTCAATCATCGCCTGTAAAAACGAATGCCACGCCGTTTCGCGGTTTTGCTCTTTAAAGGTGGCTTCCATACGGTTGAGCAGTGCCAGCGCCTGCGATTGTCGGCTGAGTTTTAGGTACAGTTCTATCAGCGATTGAACGCCTTCTTCATCGTTGGGCGCAAGTTTTACCAATTGTTGATATGCCTGCAAAGCGCTCAACCATTCTACGCGCTGCACGTAAATATCGGCGATGCGGCGTAAAAAGTTTGTTTTCCAGTGGATGGGGTCGGTGGATTGCTCGGCGAGTTTTAGCGCGGTTTGGTATGTTTCCAGCGATTGCTCGATTTGCGCCAGTTGATAGTGTACATCGGCAAGAATTTGATACTGTTCCAGCGCATCGTCAATATCGCCCCGCGAGATATACAGTTCCACCAGTTTTTGGCGCACCGTCATATCCATCGGGGCGATGGCGAGCACCTGCTGATACACTTCTTCCACCCGATGCACCTGCCCGCGCACCTGATACACGTCTGCCACCGCCAAATATTTGTGAATGCTGTCTTCGATGGCATCTTGGCGGCGGTAAATTTCTGCCAGCCGAAGATGAAGCGGCAAATAGAAGGGCGATTTTTCGATGGCGCGGTAGCATGCTTCAATGGCGGTCATATACATTTTCTGCTGCATATATTCGGCGGTTTCTGCCATTGCCGACAAAATCATTTCCGGGTTGGATGCTTCCAAAAATTCCACCCACGCATTCACCGAACTTCGGCTGTCGCCGTTGCTCAACTGCTGACGCGCCTCTAAAATTTTCTGCTCGTAATTTTTGGTTGATAAAAATCGCGCGAGTGCATCCACCAGTGTTTTGACCCGTTGCGCGTTGCCGGTGTCCACAAAGTCATCAACCAAATGCTGATAAATCATCGTCAGTTCGCGCGTGCCTTCGCGCTGCGATTGATTCAGGTCAATCAGGCGCAACACTTCCACATAATGGCGCAGGGCGTTTTTCATATCATTTTCGCGCCGGTAGCACTCGCCGAGCATATAATTTATGCCCTGCAAATAGGCTTTGTGCTTGCGGGCGCGGTTCAAATAGCCGATGGCTTCGGTGCATTCTTCTGCGGTGGCATACGCATCCGCCAGCAGAAAATAAACTGCCGGGCGGCGGAAGCCGTGTTCCAGCAAGGCTTCATACGCCGAAATTGCGCCGTTAATATCGCCGCGGGTTTGCATATCAATGGCTTGGCTGATGAGTTGGTCTATGGTTGTTTTGTCGGTATGGGCGGGCAAATCGGGCAATGTTTCCTCAAAAAGTACGCCCGCCATTTCTTCCAACGCCAGCGATTTAACCGCCTCGCGCGGATTGCCGGGCACATCCTCGGCTTCGAGGTCGGCAGCGACAAAGGATAGCAACGCTTCATCCTCTGCGGAAGATTGCTGTTCGTGCCACGTCATTGTGCCGTTATCGGCTTCAAACAGGGCTTGCACCGCGCGGATGGATTCGCCGGCGTCCAATGCTTTTTTTGCCGCCAGCACATGCGGGGCGTTGGGCATCAGTTTCAGCGCGCCCTGCAAATATTGGGCGGCTTTTTCGGGGGCGGCTTTTTCTTGAAAAGTTGCCGCCAGTTCCAGCAGTTCCGTCACCGCCAGGTCGGTTTCGCCGAGGCGAAGCAGGGCGTGCGCCAAATTGTTGCGGGCTTGTGTTTGACCGGGGTCAATTTCAAGCGCGTGCCGCCAATTTTTTGCCGCTTGTTCCAACTGCCCCTGTTTTGCCTGCAAATTTCCGGCGTAGATGTACGTTTTTGCCGCTTGGTCGTTTCGCCCCAAATGCAAAAAAACCGATGCCATTTTATCGAGCGCATCTTGTTGGGTGGGGTGCATTTTTAAAACGTGCTGCAATGCCCGCACCGTTGACTGATATTGTCGCAGCGCAAAATAGGCATCTGCCAAACCGAGCAGCGCCGTTTCGTCATTGGGAAATTCTTGCGCCGCCGCACGATACGCTTTCAGCGCATTTGCCCAATCGGCGCGGTCTGCAAACTTTTTCGCCGCGTTCAACGCTTTTTCATACGTTTTTCGGTTGCCGCTCAACCTTCACCTCCACACGGTTTTTGCCGATTATGCCATCAACAGTGCCAAAATGCCCTTTTGTGCGTGCAGCCGGTTTGCCGCCTGCGGGAAAAGCACCGAATGCGGTCCGTCTGCCACTGCGTCGGTAATTTCTTCGCCGCGATGAGCGGGCAAACAGTGCATCACAATAACATCATCTTTGGCGTGCGACACCAGTTGTTCGTTTACCTGATACGGCGGGAAGACTGCCAGCCGTTTTTGCGTTTCGGCTTCTTGCCCCATACTCGTCCACACATCGGTGTAAATTACATCGGCATTGGCAACGGCTGCCATCGGGTCGTGCAGAAATTGCAAATTCGCCCCGCTTTCGGCGGCGAACCGTTGCGCCATTACCACATATTCCGGTTCGATTTCGTAACCTTCCGGCGTGGCAACGGTGAAATTCACCCCCAGTTTGGCGGCAGTGAACATCAGCGAGCGGGCAACATTGTTGCCGTCACCAACATAAGTCAGGTTTACCCCGTCCAACGAACCTTTATGCTCCAGAATGGTCAGAAAATCGCCCATTGCCTGACACGGGTGGTTAAAATCGCTCAACCCGTTGATAACCGGCACCGAGGCGTATTCCGCCAGTTGCACAATATGGTCATGAGAAAAGGTACGCGCCATAATACCGTCCACATACCCCGACAGCACCCGCGCCACATCCGGCACCGATTCGCGCCCGCCCAAACCAATTTCGTTGGGCGAAAGATACAGCGCATGCCCGCCCAAATGCAGCATACCCACATCAAATGAAACACGGGTGCGCAACGATGGTTTCTGAAAAACCATCGCCAGCACTTTTCCCTTTAAAATCGGTTTATTGCCGCCGGCTTTCCATTCGGCTTTCAGTTCAATGGCTTTGTTCAACACAGTCCAAATTTCATCGGCAGAAAGTTCGGTGAGGCTTACAAAATTTTCCATAATGGCTGCTCCATAAAATTTACGGGAAAGTTATTTTCCGTTGATTTGAATTTATTGTAGTATACCACAATTCATTGGCTTGGGTAAGAATCCCATCATTATGTTAGACAGCCGCAGGCAAGGCGTGTTTTATTCGTTGCATTCACGTCTGTTTGGTGTTATATTTGTATTGCGTGAAACGTGAAACGTGATGCGTGAAACGTGACCGCCGAAACTCGAAACGAGGGATATTTATGCCACATGCCGCCACCGAAAAACGAACAAAAATTGTTGCCACTTTGGGACCCGCCAGCGCCGACCGAGATACTTTTTTGAAAATGGTGCAATCCGGGTTGAACGCCGTTCGGCTGAATTTTTCGCACGGCGACCACCACAGCCACGCCGAAACAATTGCGATGGTGCGCGCCGTCACCCGCGAACTGGGATTGTCCATCCCCATCATCGGCGATTTGCGCGGACCGCACATCCGCGTGGGCGATGTGGAAAACGGGCAGGTACAACTGCGCGACGGGCAAACCTTCACACTTACGCCCCAAGAAATAGTTGGCACAGCCGAGATGGTCAGCGTGAGTTTTCCGGGTTTGGCGGGCGATTTGAAAATTGGCAGTTTGCTGCTGATTGACGACGGTTCCATCCAAATGCGCGTTACCAAATTGCACGCCGACGGTCGCATCGAGGGCATCATCGAACACGGCGCTACCCTGTCCAGCCGTCGCGGCATCAATGTGCCGGGCATCAACCTTAGCCTGCCGCCGCTCACCCAAAAAGATTTGCGCGATATTGATTTCGCTATCGCGCAAAATTTGGATTTTCTGGCGCTGTCATTCGTGCAATCCGCCAGCGATATTCAAACCCTGAAAACCATCCTCGCCGCAAAAAACAGCAGCATCGCCGTGATTGCCAAAATTGAAATGAGCGGCGCGGTGAACGACATCGAACGCATCGTGCAAGAAGCGGATGCGGTGATGGTGGCGCGCGGCGATTTGGCGTTGGAAATGAGTTTCCAAGAAGTGCCCATTGCCCAAAAACGCATCATCGCCACCTGCCGCAAACACGCCGTGCCGGTTATTACCGCCACCCAAATGCTGGAATCGATGGTATCGGCGAACAAACCGACCCGCGCCGAAGTGACGGATGTTGCCAACGCCATCTTCGACGGCACCGACGCGGTGATGCTTTCCGGCGAAACCGCTATCGGGCAGTATCCCGCCGAAACCATCGCCACTATGAGCCGCATCGCCGCCCGCGCCGAAGCCGCATGGCGCACCGGCGAAGTTCCCCGCCCGCCGGAAATCATCCCGGAAGGCAACACCGAACAGGTCATTTCATATTATGGCGCCATCACCCCGCAATATCTAAAAATTGCCGCCATCGTTACCTACACCCGCACCGGCAGCACCGCCCGCCGCACCAGCCGGTTTCGCCCCGACCCGCCCATTTTGGCGCTGACCCCCGACCCGCGCACCTGCCATCAACTGGGGTTGTGCTGGGGCGTTTATGCCGAAACCATTGACAACTCCGGCAGCGCCGAAGGGATGATTGATGCCGCCACGGCACACGCCCGGCAGTTGGGTTTTGCCCAAACCGGCGATTATGTTGTCGTCACCGCCGGCAACCCCAACGGACCCCCGGGCAACACCAGCCTCATCAGCATCGAGCAAGTAGGGTAAACGTGAGGCGTATTGCGTAAAACGTGATGCGTGATGCGTGAAAACGTGATGCGTGATGCGTGAAACGTAACCTTGAACTTTGAACTTTGAACTTTGAACCTGAAACGTATTGCGT
>CAYPNZ010000181.1:0-6211 GCA_964411845.1 uncultured Anaerolineaceae bacterium | reverse complement strand
TTTTTCCCCGGCGGATAAATACCCACCAAATGCACCGAGCCGCGCGGATATGTTAACGCTTTCAAAAAACGATAGCAGCCCAGCAATTCCAACTCCGACTGCACCGGCACCAGCAAACTGGGACGCCACGCCCGCTCTTGCGACGTTGGCATGGTAATCACCCGCATTGCCGCCCATTCCGCCAGCGTAACAAATAACCCGCTGCGCACATCGCTGAACGGGTTTTTCAATTGCCGGTGGGTGAGAAAAATATACAAACCGGTAATTACCACCACCGCCACCAAACTGAACAGCGGGTTAATTAAAAACATGGTGATAACCGCCCCCACCACCCCGATTATCGGCACGATGCGCGGTACTTTAAAATGCGGACGGAAACTGATTAGCCCCAACGACTGTTCCAGCACCACCACCCCGTTCAGCACGGCATAGGTTATCAGGAAAAACATGGTCATCAGCGGGGCAATGGCGTTCAATCCGCCGCCCGTCAGCCCGAAAGCCAGCGTTATCAGCGCAATACCGCCCGTAACCCACATGGCGTTTCGCGGCTCACCCGATGCCGACCGTTTCGCCAAAAATTCGCCGCCGGGCAAAATATCGTGTTCGGCAATGGCTCGCAGCACGCGGGGCGCACCCACCAGCGAGTTCAGCGCGGCGGAAAACGTTGCCGCCAAAATGCCCGCCAGCACCGCACCGCCCCACACCGACCGGTCAACCATAATGGTAAAGTTAGAAACCAATTCGGCGGGGGTTGCCACCAGCGATACCCAATATGCCAGCCCCAAATAAACCAACATCGTCACAATAATGGCGCTGATGAGTCCGCGCGGAATGCTGCGGCGCGGGTTTTTCAGCGTGCCGGACATATTTACCCCTGCCAGCACCCCCGTCACTGCCGGAAAAAACACGGCAAAAATTGCCCAAAAATTACCGTCGGGAAAACTGCCCCACAGTTCCGGCGTTTGGGTAACACCCGACGCCCCCCACAGCCGAAAACTGCCCAGAAAAACAGAAATCAGCGATGCCACGATGATGATTAAAATGGGGTATCGCACCCGTGCCGCCAAACTGACGCTAAAATAGGCGATGGCGAAAATAACCGCGAATGCGCCGAACACCACCGCCCATGCCGGATGACCGGGAAAAATGCGCAGCCAGCCTTCGCTGAAAGCAAAAATGTAAAATGCCACCGAAATTGCCTGCGCCAAATAAAACGGCACGCTCACGCTGCCGCTCACTTCCAGCCCCAATGATTGGGCGATGATGGAAAACGCACCGCCCGCACCCACGCGGATGTTGGTTGCCACCGAGGCAATGGACAATCCGGTTGCCAGCGTGATGACATTTGCCAGCAAAATAATGAGCACCCCGCCGAGCAGCCCGGCATTGCCGACCACCCAGCCGGTGCGCAGGTACATTACCGCACCGAGAATGGTCAGTACAGTCGGCAGAAAAACGCCGTCAATGGTGCCGAATTTCTTTTCGCCGGCACCCTCGTCGCGGGCAAAAGGATTGCGCAAAGATTCGGTAATGGTTTCAAATGCGGTCATGGAAAATCCCTACTTTTGAACTTCAAATCCGTCGCCGGATGCCTGCGTTAAATCCACGGTAACGGTTTTGCCGCCCCAACCGTCCACCAAATCGTGAGCGCGGACGGTGACGGTGGTCACATCCGCGGGGATGCGGATGCCGGACTGCGAACGGGTGAAGGGTTGTTCGGTTTCATGGGGATGCAGCAGCAATCGGGTAAACGGGTCTGCGGGATTCACTTTCACCACCGAACCATCGGGCAGCACCACGTCCCAGCCGTCGGCATAATTGTCCCAGCCGGTATCGGGATGCGCCACGGTTACATCAAACCGCCAAGAACCGTCTGCGGCTTGTTTGGCTTTCACAAAAAGCACATCGGCATTGGCAGCGGATGCCGCCGGTGTGACGGGGGGTGTTTTGGCAGGCGACGGCGTGGGGGCAACTGTCGGGGCAAGCGTCGGCGGGATGGCGGTGGGGGTGGGACGCGGGGCGGCGGTTGCCGGGGTGGCGGTCGGTTTGGCGGCGGCAACGGTTTCCGCAGTCGAATCGGTATTGCACGCCGCCAACCCCAAAATAATTATTATGCCGCATAAAATTGTCAGTGTTTTCATAAAGTATCCTATGGTTTGTTATCCGTCCAACACGGCGCGCACTTTTTTCGCCAAAGCATGGGACGAAAACGGCTTTTGCAGATATTGCACGGTTCGAGTTAATGCCCCTTTGTTGCCCAGCAAATCATCGGCATAACCGGACATAAACAACACGGGAATATCAGACATTCGCTGCCCGATGGTTTCCGCCAGTGTGGGACCATCCATTTCCGGCATAATCACATCCGTTACCAACAGGTCAACAACCGCCGCGTTTTCGGACAACATCTGCAAAGCATGTTTCCCGTTTTCCGCCGCTAAAACGGTATACCCCAAAATTCGCAGTGAGTCGGCGGCAAACGTGCGCACCTGCGCATCGTCTTCCACCAGCAGTATGGTTTCCGTGCCGGAAAGGTCAATTTCTTCGTTTTCGGGCGAGGTTTTCATTTTTATGTGGTTGTTTTTGGCGAGGGGCCAGAGAATTTTAAAGGTGGTGCCTTTCCCTTTTTCGCTGTAAACATAAATACTGCCATCATTTTGCTTGACGATGCCATACACGGTTGCCAAACCCAAACCGGTACCCTGCCCTTTGGGTTTGGTGGTAAAAAACGGCTCGAAAATCTTCTCGCGGGTGGCTTCATCCATGCCCGCGCCGGTATCACTCACGCAAAGGCAAATGTATTTTCCCCGTTTGCTGTCGGGGTACATTGCCAAAAAGGGGTCATTCAGTTCGATGGCATCCGTTTGGATGGTAATTTTTTTGCCCCGCGAAACATCGTGCTGTTCGTGGATTGCATCGCGGGCATTTACCACCAGATTGACCAAGATTTGTTCCAATTGATGCGGGTCGGCATTGATGGGCGGCAAATTCGGCGCGAGCTGGGTTTCAATTGAAATATCTTCGCGGATAAGATGGCGCAGCATATCGAGTAAATTTTGAATATGGTTGTTGATTTCCACCGTTTGCGGATGGTACATTTGTTTGCGGCTAAATGCCAACAGTTGACCGGTTAGTTTGGCGGCACGCTGCCCCGCGGCGAGAATTCCTTCCAAATTGGTGCGCACGGCGTGTTTTTCCGGCAGTTTCATCAACCCCAGTTCTGCTTGCCCGTTGATGGCAGTGAGCAAATTGTTAAAATCGTGTGCAATGCCCCCCGCCAGTGTGCCGATTGACTCCATTTTTTGCGCTTGTTGCAACCGTGCTTCGCTTTCTTGCAAAGCGGCTTCCATTTTTTTCCGCTCGGTGATGTCAATTTCGGCGCAAATACCTTTCTCCACTTTGCCAGCCGCATTCAAAATGGGATATTCATTTACCAGTAATGTGATACGACTGCCGTCCGCGCGAACATCTTCAAATTCTTCATTCAATACAATTTCACCGCGAAAAACAGTTTCGATATTCTCTTTGGTGCGTGCCACATTTTCCGGGCGCACCATCAATTCAAACATTGTTTTGCCGGCAACTTCTGCTGCCGACCAACCGTAAACCCGCTCTGCGGTTTTGTTCCAGTCCCAAATACGCCCGTCGCGGTCAAATGTCCAAACCACCACCGGCGCCTCATCAAACAACGTGCGAAATTTCTCTTCGCTTTCTTTCAATGCAAACTCGGCTTGTTTTTGGGCGGTTACATCTTCATATACCGCCACAATTTCGCCCGACGGCAATTTGTAAACATGATTTTCTCGCCAACCGGCAATGCGGTTGTCTTCATAAAATGTAATCGGATGTTCAGCCGGTACACCGGTGCGATAGACCTGCCGAAATACATCCAACAAGCCGAATTTTTCCACGCCGGGGAAAACTTCGGTTACCCGTTTGCCGATAATGTCTTCGCGTTTCACGCCTTCCAATTGCTCGCCGGCGCGATTAAAATCTTTGAATATAAAATCTTGCCCGTCATCGACCGCATCATAAATTGCCACGCCACTGTTGATGGCTTCAAACAAGGCTCTAAACCGCTCTTCGCTTTCTCGCAATGCGGCTTCGGCTCGTTTTTGTTCGGTTACATCTTCATATACCGCCACAATTTCGCCGGAAGGAAGTTTGTACACATAATTATTTCGCCAGCGCAGCAGTTTGCCGTTTTCATAATAGGTCAGCGGGAATTTTTCGGGTTCTCCGGTGTGCCACACCCGCCGCAAAACTTCGAGCAACCCTCGCTCTTTTACTTCCGGAAATACCTGTATCACGGATTTGCCGATGATTTTGTCACGGTTGATATTGCCGATGCGTTCTCCGGCGGCGTTAAAATCAACAATGATGAAATCTTGTCCGTTATCTGCGGCTTCGTACACCGCCACACCACTGTTCATGTTTTCAAATAGTTGGTGGAAGCGTTCATTGCTCAATTGCAACGCTTGGTGAATTTGTGCATTTTTCAGGGCAATGGCGGCATATCGCCCAAAGGCTTCCGCCAGCCACAAATCGTTATCCGAAAAAGCCTCACCCGTCCGGTTTACAGTCATTGCGCCCAACACCACATTATCGGCAATAAGCGGCACACTTAATACGTTTGTTTCTTCATTTTCGCTATTGCGGGGAACGCTGTAACTGTTTTTCCTCAGCCCTGCATCATTGAAAATCATTCCTTGCCGCGCTTTAATGACTTTGCCGGTTAAACTGTTGTCAATTGTAATTGTTATTTGCAAAATTTCATCTTTAATATCGGGGTCAATTACCACCCGCGGTGTTAACCTTTTGTTGTCTTTTTCCAGCAGAAAAATAATGCAGGTTGTGGCTTGCAAAATTGTTGTTACGCCGTTGGTAATACGCTCAAGCACATCGTCCACATTCAAACTGGTTGTTAAGTTTTGGCTCTGGTCAACCAAATACTCTAACTCTTGCACGCGCTGCAATGTTGTTTTGTAAATGGCTTGCAAATCCTGCTCGCTGGCAGACATATATCCCTCCGCAAATATTGGGCGAACCTGTTTTTATTGTAAACGATTATGACGTTAGTTACAACAATTCCCGGACACTAACATCCATCTAACATAACTTTAACGTGATTCTAACTGAAATTGGATACAATGAAGCCGATGCAGAAAATTTGACGTGTGGTGTATTGTGTATTTCCGGATATCAATGATTTTCTCGTCACGTCTGATGCCTGCTACCGAAATTTTTGAAATCAGGGGGTTCTCATGAATCTGAATAAATATACCGAAAAATCGCAAGAAGCCATTCTAACGGCTCAAAAACTGGCAGAAGATTTCAGCGCCAGCGAAATTCTGCCGGAACATTTACTGTTGGCGCTGTTGCAGCAGGAAGGGGGCATCGTACCGCAACTCGCCCGCCGATTGGGCATCAATCCCGAAAGTTGGGCGGCAAGCCTGCACACCGACCTTGCCGGACGCGCCAAAGTTTACGGCGGCAGTCAACCCGGGGTGGGGCAAGCGCTGCACACCGTGCTCCGTATGGCAGAAGATGCCGCCGAAAAAATGAAAGACGAATATGTCAGTGTTGAGCATTTGTTTTTGGCACTGGCAGCCACCATCAAAGATTTTCCCGTTGACCATAACGCCATTTTGCAGGCGTTGGCGCAAGTGCGCGGCAGTCAGCGTGTCACCAGCCAAAACCCCGAAACAACCTATGAGGCGCTGGAAAAATACGGGCGCGACCTGACTGACTTGGCGCGCAAAGGCAAAATTGACCCGGTCATCGGGCGCGATGAAGAAATTCGGCGGGTAATACAGGTGCTCAGCCGCCGCACCAAAAACAACCCGGTACTCATCGGCGAACCGGGCGTGGGTAAAACCGCCATCGTCGAAGGGCTGGCGCAGCGCATTGTGCGCGGCGACGTGCCGGAAGGGTTGAAAAACAAAACCATTTTCGCGCTGGATATGGGTTCGCTGATTGCGGGCGCAAAATTCCGCGGTGAATTTGAGGAACGCCTGAAAGCCGTCCTGAAAGAAATTGCCGAAAGCGAAGGGCAAATCATCCTTTTCATTGACGAATTGCACACCGTCGTCGGCGCGGGCGCGGCAGAGGGGGCGATGGACGCGGGCAACATGCTCAATCCGATGCTGGCGCGCGACGAATTGCACACCATCGGCGCAACCACCCTCGACGAATATCGCAAATATGTGGA
>CAYPNZ010000180.1:0-6232 GCA_964411845.1 uncultured Anaerolineaceae bacterium | reverse complement strand
CAGTTGAACCAGCAATCGTCCGCCGCCGGTATCTTCGTTTTCCGCCGAGGCAGACTGTCGGGAAATAACGGCTGCGGCTGCCGACGGTGTGCCGCTCATATCCAAAAATTTCGGGTTCACCCAACCGACGGTTCCGGCGGCAGTGCGAACCTGCACCCACCCCGAAGCGGCATCGGTTGCCAAAACTTCCACCGTGTCGCCCAGATGGATTTCTTCCAAAATATCAAATCCTGCACTGGCACCGGTGCGCACATTCAACCCATAACTGGTTACCGTGCCGGTGATGACCGGTGGCGGTGTGGCGATGGGCGTCGCCGGTGCAACCGTGGGTGTTGCCGTGGCAGTGGCGGTTTCGGCAAGAGACATTGCCGGGGTGACGGCAGCCGTGGCGGGCACGGCAGTTGCCATCAATTGTTGCGCCGCCATTTCCGCCGCCTGTTTCGGGAAAGGTGTGGGCGTGGGCGAAGGTTGGGTCGGCACGGGGGTGGGAAAATCTGCCAGTGTGAGCCGTTTTGCCGGTTCGCGCTGTTCGCCGCTCAATGAACACCCTGTCAGCACAACCAGCATGCCAATTGCCAAAATGACCGTTATTTTGCGGTATATGCTCATGACGACACCTCTGTTTCCGATGATGCGGGCTGCGGAGACGGGGTTGAACCCGTGAGCCAGCGCATAACCTGTTTTGTCCGGTCGGTGAAAGCCTCTAAAATATTGTACATCACCGGCGTAACGATTAACGCCATAAAACCGGCGGTAATTGCCCCGCCGACCATCACCGCCGCCAGCGGCGTGCGCGATTCGGAACCATCGGCGGTGCTGAACAGCACCGGCAGCAGCGCAAAAACCAGCGTGTTGGCGGTCATCGCAATGGGGCGCAGGCGCAAGCGTCCGGCTTCAATCAACGCTTCTTTTCGCGGCATGCCGCGTTCACGGGCTTGGTTGGCAAAGTCAACAATTAAAATGGCGTTGCGGGTAACCACCCCGAACAACATAATCACCCCCAGCAGCGAGAACATATTGAAGGTATTGTGGGTTAAATACAGTCCTGCCAGCACCCCAATCAACGCCATCGGCAGGGTGAAAATGATGGCAAACGGTTGCAGCCAATGCTGATACAACGCCACCAACAACATATAAACCAAAATTACCGACAGCCAAATTGCCGAAAAAAGTTGCGAAAAGGCTTTGCGCTGCTCTTGCGTGGCGCCGGAAAAACGGTAGCCGTATTCCGGGGGGAAGGTAACTTCTTTTTTGATGCGGTCTTCGACGGCATTTGCCACCCCGCCCGCGTTGCTGGTGGTTACACCCGCGCTAATGGTTAAAATCCGCTGGCGGTTGTAACGGTTGATGACCGACGGCGCCAAACTGCGTTCGATGGTTGCCACCTGCCCCAGCGTTACCGGTTTTTCCTGCACATACCCCACCGGCAATTGCAGCAGTTTTTGCAAATCTTGCCGAGAATTTTCATCCAGCCGCAAAATAATGCTGATGGCATCTTCATCGCCCGGCGCGTAATCGCCAACGTTGCTGCCGGTAACCGCCGTGCGCAGTGCGCTGGAAACCTGCGCCGCCGACAAGCCCATATCCGACAATTTTTGCCGATTCAGTTTGATGCGCGTTTCCGGCGCGCGCACGGCATCGGTATTGACCACATCCACCGTATCGGGGGTGGTGCGCACAATTTCTTCCACCTGCTTCGACAGGTCAGTCAGCACATCGGGGTCGGGTCCGAAACCCGGCAACCTGCCCCCCGTTTCCATACCCGCCACAAACCCGGACGTGTCTACCGTGATGGTGGCGTCGGGAATTTGGGCAACCACCGGGCGCAATTGATTGACCACATCCTGCAATTTGCGGTCGCGGTCGTTTTTGTTGACCAACTGCACAAACACCGAAGCCACGTTGCTGCCGCTGCTACCCCCGCCGGAAAAGATGGATGCGCCGCCGCTGCCGCCGCCCACCCGCGTGAGGATACTGACCGTTTCCGGCACTTCGCGCAGCACAGTTTGCTCAACTTGGCGCGCCACCGCATCGGTTACTTCCAGTTTGGTGGAAGGGGGCATTTCTATATTCACTGTGAACAGCCCGTCATCTTCATGCGGCATCATTTCAAAATTGATTTTCGGCGCCAGCGTCATTGCCGCCCCCAGCAGCGAAAAAGCAACAATCAGCACCGCCAATTGTGTCCACGCATTTCGCAGCGACAGACGGATGGTTTTGGCATACAAATTCGACAGAAAATCGAATCCTTTATCCCAACCGACGGTAAATTTGTCCCACACCCAGCCAATCGGGCTGAACAGTTTACCCAACAGCCCGGCAAATCCGGTGCGGCGCACATCGGGCAGCCGCTCGTCTTTCATCCAATATGCCGCCAGCATCGGTGTGAGCGTGAACGACATAAAAAGCGAAAAGAGTGTCGCCGTGGCGATGGTAATCCCATACGAGCGGAAAAACTGCCCCACAATGCCGCTGGTAAATGCCACCGGCACGTACACCACCACATCCACCAGCGTGATGGCAATTGCCGCCCAACCGATTTCCGAACGCCCGTCAATGGCGGCTTGGCGCGGCGATTTTTTCATCCGCAAGTGGCGCTCGATATTTTCCAGCACCACAATCGAATCATCCACCAGCACGCCGATGATGAGCGTCAGCGCCAGCAGGGTCAGCACATTCAGGCTGTATCCCAGCGCCCACATCACCAAAAATGTTGCCATCAGCGATGACGGAATCGCCAAAATAACAATGAATGTGCTGCGCAGGGTGTGCAAAAAGACCAGCATCACCAAACCGGTGATGAGGATTGCCAGCATCAAATCTTCTTCCACCGATTTCACCGAGTTTTTGATGAAATCGGAATCATCGCTGACGATAACGGCTTGGGTATCGCCGGGCAGGGCTTGGTTGAGTTCGGCAACTTTTTGGCGCACATTATCCGCCACTTCGATGACATTGGCATCGCTGGTTTTCACCACGCTGATAACCACCGTATCCTGCCCGTTATATCGCTGCAAAACGGATGTATCTTCAAACGTATCTTCTACCGTTGCCACATCGCGCACATACACCAGTCCGCCGGTATCACTGCCGGCGGGCGCGGGTCGTCCGCCACCGGCACGCGGATTGTATCCGCCCGACAGCACCATATTGTTGATTTCCGCCAGCGACTGGAAACTTCCTTCGGAACGGATGCTGCTTTTCAAGCGTCCCTCTTCCAGTGTGCCGATGGGGAACGTCAGGTTATTGATGGCAAATGTTTGGTTGATGCTGCTGATGGGCAGCGCATACGCCGTTAATTTTTGCGCATCCAGTTTTACGGCAATGATGCGGTCGCGCCCGCCGGCAACCGATACCGACGCCACGCCGTTGATTGCCTGCAAACTCGGTTTTACGGTGTCTTCCGCCAGTTTGAAAAGTGCATCCTGCGATTGCGAACCGCTGAGGATGATATTCATAATGGGAATGGCGTTAAAATCGGCTTTCAGCACCGACGGCTCTTTGGCATCATCGGGCAAACTGCCTTTGATGGTTGCCACCTGCCGTTCCACATCAATGGCTGCTTGATTGCCGTCCACCTCTTCCAAAAACTGAACAATCACATAACCGACGCTTTCATTGGAAACCGATTGAATGTGGTCAACACCGGGAATACCCGCCACCGCATCCTCGATGGGTTTTATTACCTGGTCTTCCACATCCTGCGGCGATGCGCCGGGGTAAACCACCACCACCGATACAATCGGAAAATCCACCGGCGGGAAACGGTCAACCTGCATCAGGGTAAAGCCGCGCCAGCCCAACACCGCCAGCGCCAAAATTATCATCAACATCGTTAAAGGTCTATTGACCGAAAGTTTTGTAAGTCCCATAAATTATCTCCGGATAGCCGCGGCTATCGGGTGTGTGATTTGTGATTCGTGATTCGTGCTACTCTTCGCGGGCGGTAATATTGATTTTCGTGCCGTCCGAGAGGTTGCTCAATCCGGCGGTGACAATGGTTTCACCCACCGAAAGACCGTCCGTAATTTCAATCCGTCCGTCGTCGGTTAAACCGGTTTTCACCGGACGCGCTGTCACGGTTTGCTCGTCGGCGGCAACCACAAATACCATCGGCTGTCCGTCCATTTCGGTTATCGCCGAACGGGGCACCAAAATCACGTTGGAACGTTCGTCCAGCAAAATTGCCACATCGGCGAACATACCGGCGCGAAGTTTATTGCCGTCATTTTGCACGCCGATTTCTGTTGAGAATGTATGGCTGGTGGCATCGGCGGCGGGCGCGATGGATTTTATGAAACCGGGAAAATCTTCATCGGGGTATGCCGCCACTTTCAGCGCGGCGGGCTGCCCGACATACACCTGCGGAATTTGGTTTTCGGGAATTTCAATATTCACTTTTAAATCTTTGGAAATCAATTTTATGGCGGGCAGTTGCGGACCGCCAACCCCGCCCACCGTGGCATACACTTCGGCAACAATGCCGTCGAAGGGGGCGCGTAAAATTACGTTATCCACCTGATATTGCGCCAGCGCCACCACCCCTTCCGCCTGAGAAACACCGGCGCGCGCCAAGGCATAATCTTCATCGGTGAACGGATTTTCCGCCAATTGTAAATTCAATTCGGCTTGCCGAACGGCGGCGCGCAATTGTGCCAAAGTGGTGCGGTCGGGGTTTGCCTGCATATCATAGGCGGCTTTTGCCGTTTGGTAGGCGATGGTTGCCTGTTCCAATTGCAGTGCCTGCGGGGTCATACTTGCTTGTCCCGCCCATTTAATTTTATCGTACTGCGATTGCGCCAACCGCAGTGCGGCTTCTGCCTGCGCCAATTGCGCCGAAGCAATGGTGCGCTCGTCATCGGTTAGGGTGGTCACGCCTTCCATTTGGGCTTTGGCGGCATCCAGCGCCGTGCGCGCCATTTCAATTTGTTCCTGCCGGGGACCGTTCAGCATTTTTTGCAGATTTGCCTGCGCCACGGTTAAACCCGCTTCCGCCTGTTTCAGTTGGGCGCGGTAGGTGGTATCTTCGATGCGCAAAATGGGGTCGCCGGCGCGAACTTCATCGCCCGCTTTGACCATCACTTCTTCAATCGCACCGGAAACGATACTCACCAGCGACAGGCTGGTTTCCGGTTCCAAATCGCCGGAATAATTGAGCACGTTGGCAATATTTCCGGTTCCCACCACGGCTACTTCTACCGGCACGGGCGGGTTTTCGGGGGCGATTGCCTGCGCTGCCGGCACGTTTCCGGTTGAGTTGCATCCGCTGACAACCACCGCCAGCAGCACCGACATCAATAGACCAATGAGTGTTTTTTTGTGCATGTGTCGCTCCAAAAGTTAGAATAAATTTTTATTTGAGAGGGTTTCTTCTTGGTTTTTTACAAACTGAATGGGGTCGGCGGCAAACGTTTGCAGCCATTGTTTTGCTTGAGACAGTGAAATCTCTTGCAGAGGAGAATGTTGTTTCAAAAGAATCAACAACAGCCCGTCAATAATGTTTTCCAATTTGTCCAAATCTTCCTCGGGCAACCGGTAAAACGAGACCGGGCTGGCATCTTGCATTTCGCGGTCAATTTTTGCGATGAGTTCGGAACCGGTGGGCGTGGCTTGCACCAACACCACCCGGCGGTCGGTTTCGCTGCGGGTGCGCTGGGCAACCCCCATTTTCACCAGCCGGTTGACAATGCCGGTCATTGTGGGTGCATCTTGCAGCGCCACTTTGGCAAGTCGCTGCATTGTGACCGGTTTTTGGTGATGAACCAATGCCGCCAGCGTGACAAACTGGGGCTGGGTTAAACCGTACTGCTGCAAATGGTTGACAAATTGCTTCATACCCATCCACATCAACGTGTAAATTTGCTGTTGCAGCAACCGAACGCGGGCGAGGCGGGTGTTTTCTTTTTCAAAAGTCATATTTTTCCCCATAAATACTTTGCGCCGAAAACTATTTCAGCGCGAAAGTATAGCGCAATTCGAGCGAGAGTCAAATTGCGCGACAAAAGAAAATCGGCGATTGGAGATTGGAGATTTGTTGAGATATGAAAATGTGAAACGTATTGCGTAAAACGTAAAACGTAAAACGTGAAACGTGAAACGTGAAGCGTGAAACGTGATAATCTGCAACCCTGCAACTCTGCAACTTTGCAACCTTGAACTTTAGACTTTGGACTTGAAACTTTGGATTTTAGATCTTGGATTTAAAACCCGGTTTTTCGTCCGCGGGGATGTC
>CAYPNZ010000179.1:0-6233 GCA_964411845.1 uncultured Anaerolineaceae bacterium | reverse complement strand
CCGAGCTGCCGGTCGCCTTTTTCTGGTGTGCAAAATTGTCACGCCGATAGCGGGCTATGGCGCCCATGTCAGGCGTTCTTCCAGCCAGCCGCGCGAATTTTCGATGTCAAATTTTACTTGCCCGTCCGGTGTACCCGCCATATCGAACAGTTTGCGGACATTTGTGCCGTCGGCGTTGGCTGCCCAAACTGCCCACGAGCCGCCCCGGTCAGAAGCAAACGCAACGGTTTTGCCATCCGGCGACCATACCGGCAACCCGTCGTTAGCGGGGTTGTTGGTGATGCGGACGGGGTCTGACCCGTCAATGCCGATTGTCCAAATTTCCCAGTTACCGGCACTTTCACGCTCGGTGGACATAATGGCGATGCGGTCGCCGTTGGGGCTGGCGGCGGGGGCAATATCGCCGGTGGTGCCGATTTTGTTCCCTTCGGCGGCGTTGGGCGGCAAAATCCACAAGCCGCAATCGCCGGCGATGGTACAACCGTGCACCACCAGCCGGTCATCGGGCAGCGTGTCCACATAATCGCCCAAAAAGCCGAGGCTTTCTCCGCCGCCGCCGTTTTGATATACGCGGTACAAGCGCGGGGCGCGGTCGCTTTCTCGGCGGGTGCTGAACACCAGCGAGCCGTCGGTGTACCATGCGGGCAGTCCGTCTTCTACATTACTGGTGAGTGTATCCTGCCGTCCGCCGGCATAATCAATAAAAGCAATCCCGCGCCGGTTGGGGTCCCACGAGCGGTATGCCAGCAGCGAGCCGTCTCGGCTGACGTGAGGTTGGCTGGCATTGCCGACAATGATGGTGGGGTTTGACCCGTCCACGTTAACGCTCCACAGATTATAACTGTCAATATCGGTGCTGTATGCCGGGTAGATGATGCGTCCGGTCAGCGTGGCGGCTTCTTCCGGTGCCGGGGTTGCTGTGGGTGCAACGGTAGCGGTTGCTGCCGGGGTTGCTGTTGCCGTTACCTTCGGGGTGGGGGTAGGTGTGGTTTTGGTGGCGGCAACGGTGGGCGTTGCTGCTTTTTTCGAGGTGGGGGTGGCGGTTACGGCTGCCACTTCGATGCCTGCCTGCGGGATAATCAATTCCTGTCCAATGCGGATGATGGCGTTTTCATCCGGCAGGTTGTTTGCTTTTACCAACTCGGCAACGCTTACATCAAATTTTACGGCAATTGCACCCAGTGTATCACCCGATTGCACTTCGTAAACCAGCGGTTTGCCGGCGGCTGCCGTGGTGGGTGTTGTGGTGGCGGTGGGGGCTTTGGTGGCTGTGGCTCGCCGGGTGGCGGTGGGTGCAATGGCATTCGGGGTGGTTTGTTGTGCCACTTCTTGCCCGGAAAAAGCAAAACTGTTCAATATACTTTCAAACAGCGGTTTATAGGCTTCCCATTCGTCTTTGGGGGCAACGGCAACCAATGTGTACCCGTTGCCGTTTTTCACCGTAGAAGCCACCAGCGCGATGGCATCGCTGCCCATATCGGGAGCGTTGAACTCAACTTGGGCGGAAGTCCATGTTTGCCGCCCGATATTGATAACGCCTTCATCCAATGTGTCGTTGATGGGTGAAAATGCTTCCAACTGTGCGGCGAGCAAATCGGTGACATTTTGGTTGGCACCCAATGAAATGCGCAATTGTGCGCCGTTGATTTTATCGCGTTCCAGTGAGCGGGCGCTGGGTGCGAAAATCACCAAATCGTCATCTTCTTTAAAAACCCAACCGGCGGGATAATCGAACCCGAAACCAAAGTAGTTGCTGCTGTAATTGGCAAGCGGCACTTGGGTAGGGGTGGGTTCGGGGGTGTTGGTGGCGGTGGGAGTGGGTGCCGGGGTGGGTGTAGTGGCGGGTGCGGCGGCGGGCAGGGTTGGGGTTTGTTGCGCTTCCAGCATTGCTACGGCTTTGTTGCGGTTGTTGAACACAAACAGCACGCCGATGATAACGATGGCGGCGAGCAACAGGGTACCCACCCCGCCGAAAGTTGTCCACGCCCATAACGGCAATCCGCGCACGGTTAATTTTGCGGGTGAAACGGGCTTTACTTTTACCGAGGGTGCGGCGGCGGTTTTGGGCGGGGTTTTTACGGCTTTTTCCGTTTTTTCCACCGCCGGTGGCGTTTCGACGGGTGTTTCGTCTTTCACCGGCGTGACGGGGGCGGTTGCCATCATTTTTTCTTGAGCGGGGGTGAGCACTTCCACCTGAAATTCGGCATCAACCGGCGTTTCGGTTTCATCTATAATGTCTTCTTCCGCCAGTTCGACCACTTCGACATATTCATCCAAATCTTCAATATCGATAATTTCTTCATCGTCATCAAAGATTTCTTCTTCCTCAAAATCATCTTCTTCCCAATCTTCTGCGGCTTCCTCGGCGGTGGCTTCCGTTTCGGCGGCGGGCATGTCGCTTTCTTTATAGCGCATCCACTGTTCGCCGTCGAAATAGTACCATACGCCCGCTTCAAGTTCTTCGGCGGCGGGGGTGGGCTGCTCGGCGGCATCATCTTGGTAGCGCATCCATTGTTCGCCGTCAAAATAGTACCATACGTTGGCTTCGGCGGGCATATCGGCGGGCGGCTGCGATGCCGTGGGGTGTTGCGGTTGGGGCTGAGGCTGCCGGGGTTGGGGTGGGGGTGGTGCCGCTTGCTGCACAGGCGATGGCTGTACCGGCGGCTCCGATTGGCTTTGCAGGTAACTCGGTGCGGGGTGAATGGGCTGAAACCCGCCGCCGGTGGTTGGCGGGGGAGATGTCGGTACACCGGCGGTATCGGCAACCGGGGTGGAGCCGGTTGGTGTTTCTTGTGTTTCGGCTAAATGCCAGCCGGTTTCATCGTAAAAATACCATTGTCCGGTTTTTTTACCTTTTGCCCAATACCGACCTTCGTCATCCTGATAATATTGGGTGGTATCCGCTTCGATGCCGGCATCGGGTGCGGCGGCTTCCGGTTCAGGGCGCTGCCATTGTTCGCCGTCAAAATAGTACCATTCGTTGGTGTCTTTGCCCAGCATCCAATATACACCGTTTTCGTCCACAAAAGGGAGCGTATCGGCATCTCGCGGGTCGGCTTGCGTCCACTCGGCGCCGTCGTAATAATACCATGTGCCGGTTTCTGCGCCGATAACCCAATATCGTCCGTAATCATCTTGTGTTTGCAGGGCATCAACGGCGGTTTGAAACGCTTCTGCGTCCATTTCTCCGGCTTCAAAGGCTTGCCGCAGCGCCGCATATTGTTCTTCTATATGAGAAATATTCATCATTTTTTTGACTTTCCGTGTACTGTTGACCCAAAAGGTATACCTACAGAAATTCCCTCCGTAGTGTTTACTACCAGAGAATATAGTACTGTTAATTGCCAGAATCGCAAATAGCCCTTTTAAAAAATAGGTGATATGGCGGCAAACGTAGGCAAATAATCGGGGAATCGTTATTTTGGGGGTGACGGACTGTCCTTAAAAAGACAAATTTGCCAAGTGCTGGTATAATGTTGCGCGGTATGACAAATTATTTTTGTCGTGCCGTATTCTTCCACCGGATGGATGACAGACCAAATGAAGCAAACATTGGTAAAAGTGAGTCTCGCCGCCGCCGTCCTTTTGGCTGTCGGGGTGATGGTATCGCGCATGCAGGGGGTGTTGCCGGCTTCTGCCGCCGCATATCGGGCGCCGGTGGTGGCGACACCGGTAATTGCCGACCCACTTCCTGCCCGGAGCCAACGGGTAGTGCTGGTAATTTTAAGCGGGTTGAGCGATTTTTTTTGGACAGCCGATGAAATGCCCGTTTTGCGCCAATTGCAAGAAACCGGCGCACACGCCACGCTGACGGCTGCACCGCCAACATACCGACTGGCAGCATGGACGGCGCTGCTATCCGGCGCGACACCACCGCTGACCGATGCGCCGCTGTTTGATGTGTCTGATACTGCCGCGCGGCAAACAGCCACCGATACTATTTTCGATGCCGCTGCCGACCGGTTGCTGACTACCGCGCTGGCGGGCAATGACCGCTGGGCGGCGCTTATTCCCCCCGGTATGGTGGCGCGCACCGCGTTTTTCGGCGGGTATGCTGCCGATGCCGACGCACAAGTGATGGCGGAAATGGCGCAGTGGGTGGATGACCCCAATGTATCGCTGATTGTGGCGCAATTCAGCCAAATTGATGCCGCTGCCGCCGGCGGCACAGAAACGCAGGCATATCAAACGGCGCTGAATCGCGTGGATGCACAATTGGCAGAACTTCGGCGGATGCTTGATTTGGATACAACCACCCTCATTGTCACCGCCGATTACGGACAGTTGGCACAGGGTGGACATGGCGGCGACGACCCGGCGGTGGTGTCGCTGCCGCTGGTGATGGTGGGGCAGGGGGTTATCCCCGGCGAATACAGTGCCGTTTCTCAAACCGATGTAGCGCCCACCGTTGCCGCCCTGCTCGGCACACGATTACCCGCCGCCAATCAGGGACGCCCGTTGTTGGAAATGTTGGCAATTTCGGATATTGACCGGGCGGCAGTTTGGCGCATCGTGGCACAACAGCGCAACGCGCTGGTAGAACAATATGCGGCGGCACTTGACGAGCCGTACACCCCGCCGGAAAATCTATCAAATTTGGATACTTTTTGGGCAGATAAAAACTACGCGGGCGTGGCGCAGTTGGCTTCGCTGCTGACAGCGCGCACAAACAACGAATTATCCCGCCTGCGGCAAACAAGCCAAGCGGCGGCGCGGCGCACCCGGCTGGCAATTGCGCTGGCGGTCGGTGTGGCGCTGGTGGGGTTCGCCCTGTGGCGGCGTTCGCCGGTGTGGGTGGAAAGTGTGCTTTCGGCGGCGGTAACGGTTTTCGGGTATCATATTTTGTATCGTTTGCTGAAAGAACCGTATTCGCTCAGTGCGGTGAATAGTTTACTTCTTTTTCGACAGCAAATTGCCTACTTGACCATCGCCGCGCTGACGGCGGGCGTGCTGATTTTTGCCGCACTGCTGTTGCTGCGTCAATCTGCCCGCTGGGATGAAATTTTACTGGGGGGATACGAACTGGTGCTGTGGGCAACCGGCGGTTTTGGGGCAACAGTACTGTGGGGATATTGGCATATCGGTGAACAAATCACCGATTTTTTCCCCGACGTATCCGTATTTTTTCAATATTTGACCGGATTATGGCAAGTGCAGTGGGTAATCGGTGCGGGACTTTTTATGCCGTTTTTGGGTCTTTTGCTGACAATCGGCGTGCGAAAATTGAGCGCAGGGGTATCTCGTATAATGTCGCGGGGAAACACGTCCTGAGTAGGCTCGACCGCAGGAAGAGCCGTATCGAAGGGTGTGTTTCCGGCAACCGATTTGCGTAAGTGCTGTCACATAAAAAGTGTGTATCAATTAAAAAACACCACCATCCCAAAAATTATGCGGAGGCAACCATGAAAATTATCATCACCGGAGCAAACGGGCAGGTGGGTACCGCCTTACAGCGTGTATATGCCGAACATTCGCTGGTATTGGTGGATTTACCCGAATTCGACATTACCCAACCGAAAATTGTGGCAAAACTTGCCGCCGAAAAACCCGATTTGATTTTCCATCCGGCGGCAATGACCAATGTTGATGCCTGCGCTCGTAACCCCCAACAGGCTTTTCAGGTAAATGCTTTCGGCACGCAGAATATGGCGCTGGTGGCGCAGCAAACCGGTGCGCCGATGGTGTATATTTCCACCAATGAGGTTTTCGATGGCACTGCCGATACCCCGTACCATGAATTTGCCCCGACGCACCCCATCAACCCGTATGCCGCCTCGAAACTTGCCGGCGAAAAAATTGCCGCCCGATTGGTGCAAAAACTGTACATTGTGCGAATCGCCTGGGCGTTTGCCAAAGGCGGCAATAATTTTCCGGCAAAAATTATCCGCGCCGCCGATAAATTCGGCGAATTGAAGGTGGTTACCGATGAAATCAGTTCGCCCACATACGTGCCCGATTTGGCGGATGCGCTGAAAAAACTGGCGGCAACCGACCATTTCGGCACGTATCATTTGACCAACAGCGGCATATGCTCGCGGTATGATTTTGCGGTGGAAATTTTGCGTCAAAGCGGCAGAGGGCATGTGCCGGTAATGCCCATTACCAGCGAAGGGTTTGTGCGGGCTTCAACCCCGCCGAAATATGCGCCGCTGCAAAATAATTTTGCGGCGGCGTTGGGCGTTACGCTGCGCCCGTGGCAGGCGGCGCTGGCAGATTATTTCGCCAAGTGAAGG
>CAYPNZ010000178.1:0-6264 GCA_964411845.1 uncultured Anaerolineaceae bacterium | reverse complement strand
CGATTGTTCATCAAAACATCTTTTCTGTATTTGATTGCGGCGCTGTTCATTGGGGCGGCGCTGGTGGGGCGAAGCGTGTGGCATTTGCCGCCGTGGCTGGCGGGGTTATCACCCGTATATTTTCACCTGCTGATGGTCGGCTGGGTGACGCAGTTGATTTTCGGGGTGGCATATTGGATGCTGCCCAAATACAGCCAAAAACAACCGCATGGGTTTGACAGCGTATGGTGGGCAACTTTTGGGCTGCTGAATGCCGGGGTGCTGCTGCGCGCGGTCGCCGAACCGATGCGCACTGCGTCGCCCACTGCGTTGTGGGGTTGGCTGCTGGCAACATCGGCGATATTGCAATGGCTGGCGGGCATCGCTTTTGTTTTTAACGCTTGGCTGCGAACGAAGGAGCGATAAAATGCCGAATTTGAGTCGCCGCTATCTGCACATGGCTTTTTTCAACCTGATATGGGGCATCACTTTTGGCGGATTGTTGCTGTACAATAAAGGTGTGCCGCTAACTCCGCTGATGTGGAAACTGCTGCCGCTGCACATCGAATTGATGCTGGTGGGCTGGACGGTGCAATTCATTATGGGCATCGGCTTTTGGATTTTTCCGCGTTTTTGGCGGTCGCGCGGCAACGATACCCCAATGCGTTGGGCATTTTGGCTGCTGAATATCGGCGTGTGGCTGGTGGGGTTGAATGGTATGTTCAATTTACCCGCCCCGATTTTTCTCGCCGGACGAATTTTTGAACTGACGGCGGGAATATTGTTTGTGCTATACGCTTGGCGGCGCATCAAACCGCCGGGAACCGGAGAATGGGGGAAAAAACGTGCCCGCATCATTTCTGGAAATTAAATCGCTGCGAAAATCATTTGCCCCCGACACATCGGCGGTGAACGGGGTGAGCCTGACCGTCGCGCAGGGCGAAATTATCTGTTTGCTGGGACCTTCCGGCTGCGGCAAAACCACGCTGCTGCGTATGATTGCCGGACTGGAAACGCCGGATGCGGGAGAAGTTATTTTTCGGGGGAAAGATGTGACCGCCGTGCCGCCGCACCGGCGCGGGTTCGGCATGATGTTTCAGGATTTTGCCCTTTTTCCGCACAAAAACGTGTTGCAAAACGTGGCTTTCGGGCTGGAAATGCGCGGCGATACCCCCGCCCGGATTCAATCGCGCGTGGCGGAAATGCTGGCACTGGTGGATATGGCGGATTTCGCGGCACGGGACATCAGCCAACTCTCCGGCGGCGAACAGCAGCGGGTGGCGCTGGCGCGGGCACTTGCCCCCAACCCGCCACTGCTCATGCTCGATGAGCCGCTCGGCGCGCTCGACCGCGCCCTGCGCGAACGGCTCATGCTCGAACTGCGGATAATTTTGAAACGGGTGGGGGTGACCGCCATTTATGTGACGCATGACCAAACGGAAGCCTTTGCCATCGCCGACCGGGTGGCGGTGATGAATGCGGGGCAAATTGAACAATTGGACACGCCGCAGACTGTTTTTTCACATCCGGGCACGCCTTTTGTGGCGAAATTTTTGGGCTTTCAAAACCTGCTGGCGGGCACGGTTTCGCCCGCCGGTAAAATTGAAACCGCCATCGGCGCGCTGGCAACGGATGCCCCCCTGCCCGCCCCCGGCACGCGCGTGACCGCGCTCATCAGACCGGAGGCGGCAATTTTCGGCGCGGACGGCGATTTTTCCGCACGGGTGACGGCAATTTCATTCCGCGGGAAATTCTATCAAGTGTGGGTTGAATCGGCTGGGGTGCAACTGATGTTTGAACTGCCGGACGCGCGCTCGCTGCGGGTGGGTGCAACCGTGCGATTCTCGCCGGTGGCGTCGGGGGTCGCCGTGGTTGGTCGAAATGGAAGGGGAACGCCTGCACCCGCTCGCCGAAGGGATTGGGACGGTGCAGCGAATTGGTCAGGGTGATGACCGTTTCGCCGGTATCCGGTAACCGGCGGGCGATATATTTTCCGGAATACCCGAAAGCGCCGGTGACGGCATATTTTTTCGGCATATCATCCTGCCAACATCGGACCGAGACGGCGGCCGCCGAGCAGATGCATGTGCAAATGGAAAACTTCCTGCCCGCCGTCTCGATTGACATTCACTATCAACCGGTAGCCGCTCTCGGCGATGCCGCGCGCTTTGGCAATTTTCGCCGCCACCACAAACAGATGCCCCAACAGCGCTTCATCTTCGGGAGTGACATCATTCACGGTGGGGATGATTTTGTTCGGCACGATGAGGATGTGGGTGGGGGCACGATGGGCAATATCGTGGAACGCGGTCACCCGGTCATCCCGATAGACGATGTCGGCGGGAATTTCGCCGCGAATGATTTTTGAAAAAATGGTTTCTTCCGGCATGTCAACCTCCGTTTTTGGGGTTCAAGGTTTCAGGGTTTCAGGTTCAAGGTTTCAGGTTCAAGGTTCAAGGTTCAAGGTTCAAAGTTTCAGGTTCAAGGTTCAAAGTTCAAGGTTTCAGGTCTAAAGTCTAAAGTCAAAGTCACTCGTCACTCGTCACTCGTCACTGATAGTATTGCCAGTCCGGTGAAAATTAGCAAAACCCCGCCGAGCGATTGGGGTGTCAACCGTTCGCCGAGCAGAAAGATGCCGAGCAACGCCGCAGTGAACGGTTCCGCCAGCGAGAGGGTCACGGTGGTGGCGACGGGGGTCAGCCGCAAGCCGCGGGCAAAAAACATATACGATACCCCGGTGGCAATCACCCCCAAATGCAACACCACCAGCCCGCCGCGCGGGGTGGCAATCCACGCCAAATTTGCGCCAAAGAGTGTGGGCAGCAACAATATTGCCCCCAGTGAAAAAATGACCGCCATCGCCACATCGGGCGGGTGTCCGTCCGTCAAAACCACTTTGCTGGCGCTGGTATAGCCGGCGTATGCCGCCCCCGCGCCGAGTGCCAGCACGATGCCGAGAATATCGGCGCCGGCAGCACCGTTGCCCATCACCAGCAAATAATTGCCCGTAATTGCCAATGCCGTGGCGATATACCATACCCGCGCGGGACGCTCGCCGTGTACCAGCCAGCCGAGAATGCCCGCCATCACCGGCGCACTGCCGACCGCCACAATTGTGCCCACGGCAACCCCCGCCCGCGCCACGCCCGAAAAAAATGCCAGTTGGTACGCCGCCAAGCCGATGCCCGCCAGCAGGGTCGCTCGCACGGGGAACCGGCGCACGGCAGAAAATCCGTCACGAAAAAGCACCCACACCAGCAGCGTCGCGCCGCCCACCAGCAAACGCATCGCCCCCACCACTGATGATTGTGCACCCGCCGGGGCGAGCGCCTGCGATGTGCCGGTGGTTCCCCACAGCACCGCCGCCGCCAACACCAGCCAACGTCCGGCGGCGAGGTTCAAGTTTCGAGTTTCAAGTTTTGGGTTCAAGGTTTTTTAGTTCAAAGTTCAAGGTTTAAAGTTGCAGAGTTGCAGGGTTGCAAAATTTACGCATCACGTTTCACGCATCACGTTTCACGCTTCACGCCTTCACATCCGCTACCGTGCCGCCGGTCATTTCCAGCAATTCGGCGGGAGTCAAGCGGAACATAGCGTATGGTGTGCCCGCCGCCGCCCACAATTCAGTGTATGGCAGCAAATCTTCATCCACCAAAGTTGCCATTTGGCTGATGTGTCCCACCGGAGGCACGCCGCCAATGGCGAAACCGGTATGCGCCCGCACAAAATCGGCATCGGCTTTACCTATTTTTTCGCCGAGCAGTCCCCGCACTTTTTTGGTGTCCACCCGATTGCGTCCGCTGACGAGCACCAGCACCGGGCGACCGGTCTTTTTGGTTTTAAAAATCAACGATTTGACAATTTGCCCCACATCGCACCCGACGGCTGCCGCTGCCGCCACCGCCGTATGAGTCAATTCCGGCAGTTCCATGACTTGATGCGAATACCCTTTTTCGGCTAAAATTTTCTGGAATCGCCGCGCACTCGGACGCAAATCGGTCATAATTTCCTCCGTTGCCGGGTGATGATGATTGGTTTTTCGGGTGTGATGATAACGGTATGTTCAAAATGGGCGCTGAGCGCGCCATCGGCGGTGCTGATTGTCCAGCCGTCTTTTTCGGTGACAATTTTGCCGTTTCCCGCCGAAATTATCGGTTCAATGGCAACAACCATCCCGTCGGTCAGCAGTTGGTTGTAGCGCCGGTGGTAAAAATTGGGGACGGTAGGGTCTTCGTGAATGGTTCTGCCCACGCCATGCCCGGTCAGTTGCGGGATGACGGTGAATCCGTGGCGGCGCACTTCGCGGTCAACCACCCGCCCGACGGCATTCACCGGTGTGCCGGCACGCGCCACCGACAATGCTTTTTTCAGCGCGGTGTGTGCCGCGCCGATAAGCCGCCGTCCCAATGCTGTGGCGGGGGGCAGTTGAACCGTAATGGCTGCATCGGCGATGAAGCCGTGCCGCTCGGCGGTCACATCAATCGTCAATAAATCGCCGGGCTGCAAAAGACGGTCGTTGGGCACACCATGTACCGTGCCGTCGTTCACGCTGAGACAGGTTGCGCCGGGGAAATTATACACCTTTCGGGGGGCAGATTGCGCGCCGTGCCGCCGCATATATTCCGCCCCGATTTCATCCAATTGCGCCGTGGAAACACCCGGCTGCGCAGCATCTGCCATCACCCGGATAGTATCGGCAACAATTTCGCCAATTTCCTGCAATGCCGAAATTTCTTCCGGTTGCGTGACAATAGTCATAAAATATCCTTTGCGCGTGATGTGCCATAATCTGCAATCCGATTACATTGCAGCAATCCAATTTAATAACGGCTGGGGGAAAATGCCAATGGCGACAATTACGGCACTTCCGGCAATAATTATAGCGGATGCAACCCAATATCTTCCGGTCGGGAAACTTACGCCGGCAACAGCCGGACGCAACAGGTACCACAACCCCCGCAAATATCCAACCGTCACACCGATGCTGCCCAATAGCACCATTACCGGCAAGCGGATGTCTATGCCTGCCGTTGCTTTCAGCAAAAACCAGTGAGAAACAAAACCGCCGGTTAACGGCGCACCCGCCAGCGCCGCCCCGCCAACCGTCAAACCCAGTGCCGCCACCGGATAGCGGCGGGCAATACCGGCGGATTGTTCAAAAGCATCTCGTTTGATACCCTGCCGGATGAGCGCAACCGCCGCCGCCAAAACCAGCAGTGCGATAAACCGCACCACCATGCCAAATACCACAATGGTGACACCCGTTTTATTTTGCAACCCCAATGCCATTACGCCGGTACCCAACTGATAAACCACGGCATACCCCACCAGCGCCGAAAACGAATTTTGTGCCGCGGCAAATCCGCCGCCGATGATGATACTCAGCGCCCCACCCCACAACAGTACCGTGGGCGCAAAAGGCACATCGCCAAGCCATGGCGCAATCACCTTCAATCGCAGCAGCCATACCAGCGCCACAGTAGAAAAAACCAAAATAACCGGCACCGATACCCCCGGCAGAGATTCACGCGCCACTGCGGTAATCCAGCCGTGCAGCGGGGCAACCCCCAGCCATAACGCAAATCCGCCGGCGGCAAGCAGCGCAATTTGCACCGCGAAACTACCCCCCGGCGAAGCATCCATATACCATGCCGCCAGCAAAAAAAGCGGTGTCGCCAATGTCATCATCACCAAAAAACGCTGTGCCGCCCGCACCGAACCGATGCGTCCGCCCTGAATGGCAAATACCGCTACCAGTGCGGCAATTTCCATAAACAACGCGGCAATACCCAAATGCGGACTTGCCATTGCCCAGCCGGATACCCCCACCATCAGCAATCCGGCGGGAAAAAACGTCCACCCCGGCGAAAACTCTACCGACATGGCAAATAAAACCGCCAGCGCCAGCCACAAACCGCCCCACATCCGCGCCAATAACGGGTCGGTGATGAATTGTCGCCCCAGCAAAACGAAAACACGCTCCGGTAGCAGAAAGAACGATGCGCCCGCCATCAGTATCGCAGCGGCAACGGCAACCCATGCGCCGATTTTCCAGCGTCGCAACGGGTACACCAACCCCGAAAATCCCATCGGGGCGGCAAAGATTAACAGCGGCAGAAAATGCTCACTCAAAAATCTTCCTCCAAATCTACCCCGCGGGCAATCCCCAAATAGCCAATCGCCAATGCCAGCAATAAATTTACCGCCCCCCACAGTCCGACAATCAGCAAACTGCCTTCCAGCGTGGTATACCACAATTCAAATCCGACCAGCAGTGTCAGCAGCCCT
>CAYPNZ010000177.1:0-6288 GCA_964411845.1 uncultured Anaerolineaceae bacterium | reverse complement strand
TTGTCAGCAAATTTGACGCCAAACTCAAAAATATGAATTTCTCTGCTTCTCTGCGTCTCTGTGGTGAAAAAGCAACCTTTTTTCAGACGAGTCATATATTTCGCCCGCGAAAATAGTTGACCATGTGGAATATTTTTTACAATGTGCTCTTCCCCATCACGCTGATTGCCGGTTTGGGATTTTTGCTGAACCGCCGTTTTGAACTGCACACCAAAACCCTGTCGCGGCTGGTGGTATATCTTGCCAGCCCGGCGCTGGTGTTCAGCAGTGTCAGCCGTTCCACGCTGATGGCGCAGGAATTGGCACAACTGCTGGCATTCACCATTGCCATTATGGGCATTTTTGCCGCACTCAGTTGGTTGTTGGCGCGTAAAATTCGGCTCGACCAAAAAACAACCAGTGCGTTCACACTGTCGAGCACACTCATCAATGCCGGAAATTTCGGGCTGCCGTTTATCAGTTTCGCTTTCGGCGATGCCGGGTTGGGACGGGCGGCAATTATTTACACCGGCGCATCCATTGTGGCAAATACGCTGGGCATATTTTTGGCGTCGCGCGGGTCGGCGCCGGTGTGGAAATCGTTGACCAATGTGCTGAAAGTGCCGCTGCCGTATGCGCTGGCGGCAGGGCTGCTGGTAAATTTCGGGGTACTGCGGGTGTCCGTGCCATTGGAACGGTCGTTTGCCCTGTTGGGCGGGGCGGCAGTGCCGGTGATGCTGATACTGCTGGGGGCGCAACTGTCGCGGGTGCGTTTGGGTCGGCAATTGCAGTTGGTGGCGCTTTCCGGCGGGCTGAAATTGATTGCCACGCCGCTGGTGGGGGTGGTGTTGGCGCGGTTGATGATGCTGCACGGGTTGACAGCGCAGGTGTCCATCATTCAAACCAGTATGCCCACCGCGGTAATTTCCATCGTGCTAGCAGAAGAGTTCGGCAGCGATGTGCAGTTTGTCAGCAGTGCGGTGTTGGTGTCAACACTGGTCAGTTTGGTTTCGCTGCCGGTATTGCTGCATATTTTCGGGTCATAAAAAAGCCGCCATTGCGGCGGCTTTTGTTTTTGGGGATTTGTTGAGCGAAGCGAGCGGCGTCTATTTTCGCTCTGAGGTGCTTTTCAGCGTGCGGGCAATCACCTCATCCATTTGACGGTTGCGGCGGCGATGAGCGCGGCGTTGTTTTTTGGTGCGTTTCACCGGCGTGCCGATTTTCGCAAATGCGGCGGCAAACGCAGTGGGCGCGGGTTCTTCTTCCACAAATTCCTCAAAATACTCTTCATCCTCGGCTTCTTCCGCTTCGCGGGCGGGGGCTTCTTGCAGGGCTTTTATGGACAGGTTGACCTGTTTTTTGCGCGGGTCAACTTTTAGCACTTTTACCTGCACTTTATCGCCCACAGATACCACATCGGCGGCAGATTTTACATACTCGTGCGAAAGTTCGCTGACGTGTACCAGCCCTTCGCGCGCCAAACCGATGTCCACAAACACGCCGAACCCTTCAATGCGTTTAACTTCGCCTTCCAGCACATCTCCTTCGGAAATATCGCTGTAACGGCGTTCAATCGGTTTTATCATTGTCAATCCGATGCGACCGCGTTCGGTATCTACGGTTTTCACCCACACCGTCACTTCTTGACCTTCGGATAGAACGTCTTTAACGTTTTGCACTCGGCGGCGTGCCAGCTCGGAAATGTGAACCAGCCCGTCAATTGCCATATTCAAATCAATGAATGCGCCAAAATCAGCAATGGTTTTCACTTTGCCGGTAAGTTGCTGTCCGGGTTTCAAAGGAATGTAATATTTTGCTTTTGTTTTTTTGGGAGTCTTTTTGGGGGATTCCGCTTTCTGTACTGCCGAGTCACCTGTTTCGGTGACGGATGCTTCTGGCGCGCCGTTTTCCGGCGCTACTTCGTTTTGGACAAGTGTTTCTTCGCTCATACGTCAGACCTTACCTATGAAATTTTTTAATTGATTGTGCCCGGACACAAAAAATACCGTCAGGTGACACAAATCGAGATTATATCATTCACAGGCGAAGGAAGCAAATGAATTGTATGTGTTTGACCCGCCGGACGCATCCGGCGGGTTTTTGCGGTTGTTGCGGGTTTTAAAACATCGGTTTTGCCACGGCAACCGGGGCAGTGGCTTTGGCGCGCGCGGTAGCGGCGCGTTTCGGCGCGGATTTTACGGATATTTTGGCGGTAGATTTGGGTTCCGATTGAACATCGGCATCGGTTTTGAGGGGGGGCAAGCCTTTTTCGGTGCGGATTTTATTTTCAATTTCCAGCAGCAGCGAATGGTTGCCGGCAAGAAACCCTTTGGCGTTTTCTCGCCCTTGCGCCAGCCGTAAATCGCCGTAACTGTAAAATGCCCCGCGTTTGGTGATGATGCCGGTTTCTACCCCCAAATCGAGCACATCGCCGGTGCGCGAAATGCCCTGATTGTACATAATATCGAATTCCGCCACCCGGAACGGCGGCGCAACTTTGTTCTTTTTGACGGTGACTTTCACCCGGTTGCCGACAATTTCGCCGCCGTCTTTGATTGACTGAATGCGCCGAATATCGAGCCGCACCGAGGCGTAAAATCGCAGCGCCATACCGCCGGTGGTTGTTTCCGGGTTGCCGAACATCACCCCGATTTTTTGGCGCAGTTGGTTGGTGAAAATCAAAATGGTATTGGTTTGTTTCACCGTGCCGGAAAGTTTGCGCAACGCTTGGCTCATCAACCGCGCTTGCAGCCCCATGTGGCTGTCGCCCATATCGCCCTCAATTTCCGCACGGGGAACCAGCGCGGCGACGCTGTCTACCACCACAATATCCACCGCGTTTGACCGCACCAGCGCTTCGGTAATTTCCAGCGCTTGCTCGCGGGTATCGGGTTGACTGACATAAAGGTTGTTGATGTCTACCCCGCAACGGGCGGCATACGCCGGGTCGAGCGCGTGTTCCACATCAATGAATGCGGCGATGCCGCCGCTTTTTTGCACCTCGGCGATGGCGTGCTGGCACAGGGTGGTTTTCCCGGATGATTCCGGTCCGTAAACTTCGATGATGCGTCCGCGCGGCAGCCCCCCCACCCCCAACGCCAAATCGAGCGACAAACAGCCGGTGGGAACGGTTTCCACCTGCAAATGTTTGGCTTCGCCCAGTTTCATAATTGCGCCGTCGCCGAAGCGTTTTTTCAAATCGCCCATTGCGGCTTCAAGCGCTTTTTCTCGTCCGGTTGCAGATTGTGCCATTTTTTCCTCCATTCCACGGGAACAACTGTTCGGGTCATTGTGGGTATGATAGCACGTGTGTTCTGTTTTTGCAAACGGGCGATGCAGTTTCAATCTTCTGTGGCGTAAGCCGTGTACTTTAAATTTTTGCCGCGAGCCTTTTCAACCGGGTAACGCCGCGCCGACACTGCCATTTTCGCTTTCAGTGCCGCGGAAAGGTCAATATCCAATTTGTTGCTCAACGCCAGCACAAAATAGAGCACGTCAGCCAGTTCATCGGAAATATCCTGCCGAAATTCCGGTGCGGTGAGCCGTTCGGCAATTTCGGCATTATCCCGAAAACGGAAATGTTCCAGCAACTCGCCGGCTTCGATGCTCAACGCGATGGCAAGGTCTTTCGGCGTGTGAAACTGGTCCCAATCGCGGGCGGTGATGAACGCGCGTACCTGCTCGCGCAATTGATGAATGGTGGTTGTCCGGTCGGCGGGGGGCATAAAAACTCCTTTGGCAAACAATAGTTGCCGTGATAATTTTCTTTTTGGCATTTTATGCTATAATATGCCCAGTTGACAAATGAATGCGGTAATCCCAACGAAGGGCGCAGGCATCTGCGCTCTTTTTCTGTGGATGCGGTGAAGTTGGAGGTAAAAATGCTGAAAAAGCGATTCTTCAAAACGAAAGATACATGCAAAGTGACATTTGAACTGCCGAAAAGCATCGAAGCCAAATCGGCGGCGTTGGTTGGCGACTTTAACGGTTGGGATGCTGCGGCAACCCCGATGAAAAAAGTCAAAGGCGTGTGGAAAGTTACGCTGGAACTGGATACCGGCAAAGAATATCAATATCGCTATTTGGTGAATGGCACCGAATGGCACAACGATTGGGATGCAGACAAATATGTCCCCAACAATGTGGATGGCGACAATTCCGTCGTTGTCACAGTAAAATAAGGAATTTTATGGAATTTAGTGAATTTAAAATTGATGCGCAATTGAAGCGCAACTTGACGGCAATGGGGTTTGAGCACCCCACGCCCATTCAAGGTGCAACCGTCCCCGCCGCCCTGACCGGGCGGGACATTCTCGGCTCGGCGGAAACCGGCACGGGCAAAACGGCGGCATTCCTGCTGCCGCTGTTGCAAAAACTGCTCGATTCGCCCCCGTCACGCAATCCGCGCGGCTTGGTGCTGGTTCCCACCCGCGAACTGGCGCTGCAGGTAACCGAGCAGGCATCGCAATTAAGCCGCGGGTTGAACTTGCGGGTGGCAACCATTTACGGCGGCGTGGGCATTAACCCGCAAATACAGGCGCTGAAAAAAGGCGTTGATGTGGTTATCGCCACACCGGGGCGGCTGCTTGACCATGTGGGACGGCGGAATATCCGTTTTGATGATGTGCTGGTCTTTGTGCTGGATGAAGCCGACCGCATGCTGGACATCGGTTTTCTGCCCGATATTCGGCGGGTGGTGCGGCTGTTGCCCGCCGAGCGGCAAACGATGCTTTTTTCGGCAACGTTGCAGCCGATTGTCAGCCTCTCGCGCGAGGTTACGCGCGACCCGGTGCGGGTGGAAGTGGAAAAAACCATCACCCCCGATGCCATCACGCAGGCGCTGTATCCGGTGCCGGGACATTTGAAATTCCAACTGCTGCAAAAACTGTTGCAGGATGAAAATTTGGAAAGCGTGTTAATTTTTACGCGCACCAAACGCCGCGCCGATAATATCGTCCGCAAACTGAAACGCGACAAAATTTCGGCAACCGTCATCCACGGCGACCGCTCGCAGGGGCAGCGGGTGCGCGCGCTGGAATCGTTCCGGCGGGGCAAAACGCGGGTACTGGTGGCAACCGACATCGCCGCCCGCGGCATCGATGTGGAAGGCATATCGCATGTCATCAATTATGATGTGCCCCAGCAAGCCGAAGATTATGTGCATCGCATCGGGCGCACCGGGCGGGCGCAGGCGGTTGGGGCGGCATATACATTTGTCGCGCCGGATGACGAGCGAATGGTGCATCGCATTGAATATGTGCTGGGACGAAAATTGCCCCGCCGGCAGGTGGATGGCATAGATTACAGCGCGCCGCTGGTGCGCCGACCGTCACCGGAAGAGATTCAAAAATACATCGAAGCCAACCGGCGCAAAAAAGAAGCGGTGCTGGCTGCCGCCGATAGCCCGCGGGCAAAGCCGAAACGCCGCCGTCGCCCCCGCCGACGGCGAAAACCGGCGAGTGAATGAGCGTTGTATAAAGGTGTGAAAACGTGAAACGTGATGAGTGATGCGTGAAAACGTGAAACGAAACTTGACAAAGAACCGGAGAGAATTTAGATTTTCACGAATCACGAATCACGAATCACGAATCACGAATCACGAATCACGAATCACGAATCACGCCCGTACCGAAACCGGTTCACCGCTGCCGCACCGCCGCGCGCCGACAGCATCTCTACCGCGCGCCGGTATTCAAACCGGGTGCGCTGCACGGCGGCTGCCAGCGCATACTCAAACCTCGCCCCGCGGGCGGGGTCATCCAAGTGCATCGCCTCGTGTGAAAAACGGGGAATGTGTATTTTTCGGGCAAGTATTTTGACCAGCGGAATGTAATAGATAATATCGCGCAGCAAATAGAAACTTCCCGTGCGCAAGCGAGGGCTGGTCAACAAACTTTCATCCAGCCCGTCAATTTCGGCGGGTGCGGTGTGTTCCGTGCCGCCGTTTTCCGCCAGCCACAAATCAACATAATTGGAATGGGCGTAAAAATCTTGTGCAGTGTGGCACAACCGCCCGAAGGCATCCCACTGTACCGTTTCATTGCCATCGGCTTCAGCCAGCCGCATCATTTGCCGGTCAATATACGCCAAACTTTCGGCAATTTTGTCGTTGTCAAAATGTAAATACGGTTTGCCGATGAGATTTGCCGGTGCATCTTGTTTAAAATTCGCGGCGATAATTTCGCGCAGTGCCGTTTTGCCGAAAAACTCGCCAATGGCATCGCGGGTGATGATTGCGTGATATTCCAAAAGCATAATTTACAATTCGCGGGCGAGCGTGTACCCGTCGCGGATGGCTTCTTGCGCTTT
>CAYPNZ010000176.1:0-6304 GCA_964411845.1 uncultured Anaerolineaceae bacterium | reverse complement strand
TCATGTTGCCGTTTTGGCGTTTGTGGGGGGGCTGGTATGGTGGACACTGCGACAGGTATCGTTTGCCGAAATGTGGCGCACACTGGCGGGCATTCGCTTGCCGATGCTGGCACTGCTGCTTGCCGTCAACGGCGTGGTTGTCTGGCTTTTCAGCAGCCGCTGGTGGGTCATCCTGCGCGCGCTGAAATATCGGCTGCCGTACCGACATCCGGTTGCATACCGGCTGACGGCGTTCGGTATCAGTTATTTCACACCCGGCACGCAATTCGGCGGCGAACCGGCGCAAGTTTACTTCCTTTCGCAGCGTGACGGCATCCCCGTCGGCGATGCGATTTTTTCGGTGGCGGTTGATAAACTGTTCGAGATGACATTCAATTTTGCATTTTTGGGGTTGGGCGGATTTGTTGTTTTGCGGACGGGACTTGTTGCCGCGCAGCCACTGCCGGCAACGGCGATTGCCTTTGTGCCGGCGACACTGCCGCTGTTGGCGCTGGCGGTGCTGTGCAGCGGCAAATATCCGCGAACCGCGGCGTTGCACCGGTGGGTACAGTTACCGTTTCTGCGGAAAATCGCACCGGTGCTGACCGAGGCTTCGGCAAACGGCGCGAAACTGTGCCGCAATTCGCCGAAACAGATGCTTTTGGCGGCGATGCTGTCGGCGGCAATTTGGTTGGGGCTGGCTGCCGAATATTGGCTGATGGTGCGAGCGTTGGGGCTGTCGCTGTCGCTCACCGAAACGGTAGTGCTGCTCACCGCTGCCCGGCTGGCATTCCTGTTTCCCACACCGGGCGGGCTCGGCGCGCTGGAAGCCGGACAAGTTATCGCTATGGAAGCATTGGGGTTCGACCCGGCGCTCGGTTTGAGTTTGAGCCTGCTCATCCGCGCCCGAGACATCCTTTTCGGCGTAGCGGGGTTGTGGCTGGGAAAAATACTGTACAACAAAAAACCCGCCCACCCAAAATAGAACCGTTTGCCATTACCATACGTACTTGCTACTATACAGGGTGAATAAATTCAACACACAATTGTGATTGAATGGATTGGAGACGGCGGAATGACAAAACTTAACATCAAGCGGGAGGTGTGCGCCCGCATCCCAACCCCGGAAGGCATCTTTCAACTGTGTCTGTATGACAACAATCACGACCAAAAAGAACATTTGGCGCTGATAGTCGGCGACCCGACCGGTGAAAACGTGCTGGTCAGAGTACATTCCGAGTGTTTTACCGGCGATGTGCTCGGCTCACTGCGCTGCGATTGCGGCGAGCAACTGCATCATTCGATGGCGATGATTGCCCGCGAAAATCGCGGCGTGGTGCTGTACCTGCGGCAAGAAGGGCGCGGTATCGGGCTGGCGGAAAAACTGCGGGCATACAATTTGCAGGATGAAGGCTACGATACGGTGGATGCCAATTTGGTGCTGGGGCATCAAGCCGACGAACGCAATTACGATATTGCCGTCGCCATGCTGCGCGATTTGGGCGTGCAATCGGTGCGGCTGTTGACCAACAACCCCACCAAAATCGAATCGCTGGAAAAATTGGGGATGCCCGTTGTCGAGCGTGTCCCCATCGAAATTCCCCCCAATCCCGAAAACGAACACTATCTGCACACCAAAGCCGAGCGAATGCGGCACATCATCGGTGCCGCCCATCATTTTGTATCACCACAGGAATCTAAAAATGGATCCAATCGCTGACCTGCGGCGGCAGATTGCCGCACACCAAAACTCGGAACGCGCATTCGTCACGCTATCGTATGCCCAAAGTTTGGATGGCAGTGTAGCCGTGCGCCCCACCGAACAACTTGCCATCAGCGGCGCGGAATCGCTGCGACTCACCCATCGCCTGCGCGCCGAACACGATGCCGTGCTGGTCGGTATCGGCACAATTTTGGCGGATGACCCCGCGCTGACTGTGCGTCATGCCGAAGGCAAACAACCGCAGCCCATCGTGCTCGACAGTTATCTGACCATCCCCGACGATGCCCGCATACTGAAGCATCCGCGCCCGCCCATCATCGTAACCTCGGAAGATGCGCCGGTGCGCCGGGCGGAAATACTCACCGAACGAGATTTCATCGTGCTGCCACTGTCTGCCGATACCGTTGACTACATTGACTTGGCGGAAATGCTCGCCATTCTCCCTCAAATGGACATCCACAGCGTGATGGTTGAAGGCGGCGTGCGCGTGCTGACCGGTTTTCTGCGCCGAAAATTGGCGGATTGGGCATTGGTTACCATTGCCCCGTATTTTGTCGGCGGGGTGCCCCCCTTTGCCGAACCGGTGGCTGCCACCCCGTCGCCCGCCGATATTTCCGCCTTCCCCAAACTGGAAGCGTGGCAAGCGGACACCTTCGGACGAGATTTGGTGGTGTGGGGAAACCTGAAATGGACATAATCGGGCGCGCCGTATTTTTCACCGCCGAACGCAAAATTGCTCTGCGCGAAATCCCGCTGTCCCCCCCGCCCGCCGATACCGTGCTGGTAAAAACCCGCGCTTCCGCCATCAGTGCCGGCACGGAAATGCTGGTCTATCGCAACCAAATGCCGCACAACCTCCCCACCGATGCCACCATCGCCGCATTGGCGGGCAAGCCGGCATATCCGCTGAAATACGGGTATGCCGCCGTGGGCACGGTCATCGCCGCCGGGAAAAACGTTGCGGCGGCATGGCTGGGGCGCACCGTTTTCGCCTTCAATCCGCACGAAAGCCATTTTCACGCCCGCCCCGCCGATTTGCTGCCCCTGCCCGCCGGTATCGCCGCCGATGATGCACTTTTTCTGCCGAATATGGAAACCGCCGTGAATTTTCTGATGGACGGGCAACCGGTCATCGGCGAACGGGTGGCGGTTTTCGGGCAGGGTGTGGTCGGGTTGCTGACCACCGCTCTGCTGGCAAAAATGCTGCCGGGGCGGCTGGTGGCGGTTGATGCCTTTGCCCGCCGCCGCGAAATGGCGCTGACGCTCGGCGCGCACGCCGCCACCCCGCCCACTCTTTCCGTCATCCGTGAGCAACTGGGCGGCAACGGCGCGGATTTGGCATTTGAAATTTCCGGCGCACCCGACGCCCTCAATCAAGCCGTCGCCGTTACCGGTTTCGGCGGGCGGGTGGTCATCGGTTCGTGGTACGGCACCAAACCCGTCACGCTCGATTTGGGCGGCACATTCCACCGCAGCCGCATCACCCTGCTTGCCAGCCAAGTTAGCACTATCGCCCCCAACTTGCGCGGTCGCTGGGACAAAAAACGCCGTTTCGGGGTGGTGTGGGAAATGCTGGCACAGGTTCGCCCGGCACAATTCATCACCCACCGTTTTTCGGCAGAAAATGCGGCAGACGCATATCGCCTGATTGACCGACACCCGGCAGATGTGCTGCAAGTGGTGCTCGATTGGGACGCATAAAATCTCATCTCGGAAAGGTTCATAAAATGTACACATTGGCAGTTCAGCGCGATTTTATCGCGCAACACTTTTTAATTGGCGGCGATTGGGGCGCAGAAAACGATTTGCACGCGCACCATTACCGCGTGGAAATTCAACTTGCCGGCGCAACCCTCGACCGGCACGGATATTTGGTGGATATTGTGGATGTGGAAACACAGCTCGATGCGCTGGTGGCTCGCTATCGCAATCACACCCTCAACGACCTGCCCGAATTTGACGGGCTGAACCCCAGCATCGAACATTTTGCGCGCATCTTCTGCCAAAAATTCGCCGCTGCCGTTTCCGCGCCGAATCTTGCCGCCATCACCGTCAAAATTTGGGAAAACGACATCGCGTGGGCATCCTTCCGGCTTGAACGGTAATGCGGGTCGGGCTGGTCATTTACGGCAATTTGAACACACTTTCCGGCGGCTATCTGTACGACCGGCGGCTGGTAGCGCATCTGCGCGCCCGGGGCGACACGGTGCACATCGTTTCGCTGCCGTGGCGAAATTACGGACGGCATTTAGGCGACAATTTTTCGCGTAAATTGCGGCGCGCGCTGGCAACCACCGCGGTGGATGTATGGCTGGAAGACGAACTGAATCACCCGTCGCTGGCATTTTTGCCCCGCCGAAAACAGGGCGGCGCGCCCATTGTTTCCATCGTGCACCATTTGCGCAGCGATGAAACCCGCCCGCGCTGGCAAAATGCGCTCTATCGCGCCGTGGAACGGGCATACCTGCGCCGCGCAGATGCGTTCGTTTTCAACAGCCGCACCACCCGAACATCGGTGGCGCAGGTGCTCGGCAGCGAACCGCGCGGCATCGTGGCATACCCCGGCAAAAACCGCCTGCCCGCCGCAATTTCCGCGGCAGACATCACCCGGCGCGTCCGGCAATCGCCGCCGCTGCGCATCCTGTTTGTGGGCAATATCATCCCCCGCAAACGGGTTCACACCCTGCTGCATGCCTTCGCCGCCCTGCCCGCCGATTGTGTCACCCTGCAACTCGTCGGGCGCACCGATGCCGACCCGCGCTATTTCCGCCGCGTGCAATCGCTGGCGGCACGGCTGCGACCGGATGACCGCGTGAAATTTTCGGGGCAATTGCCCGATGCCGACCTCGCCCGCGCGCTGCGCAACAGCCATCTGCTCGCCGTGCCATCCGGTTACGAGGGTTTCGGTATTGTTTATTTGGAAGCGATGGGTTTCGGCGTGCCGGTAATTGCCGGCACGCACGGCGGCGCGCGCGAAATCATCACCCGCGGCGAAAACGGTTTTCTGGCAGACGATACCCGCGCACTGGCGGATATTCTGCGCGCGCTGTGTGAAAATCGGCAGCAATTGCAAAAAATGAGTTTGGCGGCGCACACGCGCTATCGCCAATTTCCCGATTGGGATGAAAGTATGGCGCGCATCCGCGCCTTTTTGGTTAATTTTTCGGAGGCTTGATGACCGATTGGCATTCATTTGCGCGCTATTTGAGCGCAAAACGCACCGTGGACGACCGCGCGCTGAACCTGCGGGTGTGGCAAACCCTGCAAAAAAATCTGCCGCCCCGCCGCCCGCTGCGCGTGCTGGAAGTCGGCGGCGGCATCGGCACGATGGTGCAGCGGCTTGCCGAATGGGGTTTCGCCGATACCGCCGTGCAATACACCCTGCTCGATACCGACCCCGCCAATATCGCTGTGGCGCAGAAACGGCTATCCGCAGAAAATTTGCCGCCGTCATTTCAGGTGGATTTTGTGGCTGCGGATATGCTGGCATTCGCCGAAACCCAATCCGCCTGCCGTTGGGATGTGCTGATTGCGCACGCCGTGCTCGATTTGGTGGACATTCGGCGGGCATTGCCGCCCCTGTTATCGCTGCTGGAACCGAGCGGTGTTTTCTATTTCACCCTGAATTTCGACGGCGTGACCGTTTTCGAGCCGGAAATTGACGCCGAATTTGAAGCGGTGCTGATGAATCGCTATCATCGCACGATGGATGAGCGAATGGTAGCGGGGCGCGCTGCGGGCGAAAGCCGGATGGGGCGGCGACTGCTGTCGCTGCTGCCGCAACTCGGCGGGGAAATTGTGGCGGCGGGCGCATCCGATTGGGTCGTTTTTCCCCGTCAGGGGGATTATCCGGCTGATGAAGCCTATTTTTTGCACTTCATCATCGAAACGGTGCGCGGCGCACTGAAAGACGACCCGGCAGTACCCCGCCAAAAATTATCGGCGTGGGCAGAAAAACGGCACGCGCAGATTGCCGACGGCACACTGATATACATTGCCCATCAACTGGACATCATCGGCAAAAGAAAGGGATAGATGACACGCAATCCGTTTTACATCACCATCAAAAATACCGCCGGAAAAATACGCCGGCGGGCGGCAATTTCACCGCATCAAAAACCGAATCTCCGGTTGTGGACGCTCTTTTTCGGGCTGAACGCACTGCTCTTCCTGCCGGCATATCTGTTCAACCGCGCCGACAGCACCTTCTTCCCGCCGCTCGCCGAGTTGTTCCGCCCGCGCGAAAATGCCGACATTTTCCGCCTCAGCATCGAATGGACGGTCATTGCCGCGCTGTGGGTTCATTTCGGTTGGCTGCGGCAATTGCGGCATCGAAAATTTCTCGCCGGGGGATTCGCCGCGCTCTATTTTTTGATGCTGGTTTACCAAATTTACGAAAGCGCCATCACCGCCTATTACCACACCCGCCCCAATTTTTATGATGATTGGCTGTTTGTGCGCAGCGGTATCGGTTTTTTGCTGGCAGGGCTGCGGATGCCGGGCTGGTATTTTGCGGTCGGCGGTATTGTCGGTGCGGGGGGTCTGTGGCTGCTGACGCAAATGGTGCGGGGCTTTTTTGCCATTCCCGCCGAAAAAGTCAAC
>CAYPNZ010000175.1:0-6307 GCA_964411845.1 uncultured Anaerolineaceae bacterium | reverse complement strand
GGCGGCGTAATCTGCCAGTTGGTCGCGCCCGATTTTCCCCACGCTGAAATACCGCTCTTCGGGGTGCGCAAAATATAAGCCGCTCACCGAGGCGGTGGGGGTCATGGCGAATGTTTCGGTTAAATGCACGCCAATCGTTTGGGGCACGGACAACACCTCGAACAGCGTCCCTTTTTCGGTGTGGTCGGGGCAGGCGGGATAGCCCGGCGCGGGACGAATGCCGCGATATTTTTCGGCGATGAGCGCATCATTCGGCAATTGCTCATCGGCGGCGTACCCCCACAACCGTGAGCGCACTTCGCGGTGCAGCCATTCCGCCAGCGCCTCCGCCAGCCGGTCTGCCAGCGCTTTGACCATAATGGCGCTGTAATCGTCATGGTCGGCTTGATAGTGCGCCACCAGCGCATCCACGCCGATGCCCGCCGTCACCGCGAACAACCCCAGATAATCCGCCACCCCGCTTTCTTCCGGCGCGATGAAATCCGCCAGCGCCAAATTGGGGCGTTTTTCGCCTTTGTCCGCCTGCTGGCGCAAGGTGTGGAAAACGGTCAGCGGCTCGGAGCGCGATTCATCGCGGAAGAGCACAATATCATCACCGCGGCTGTTGGCGGCATAAAAACCCACGGCGGCGCGGGCTTCCGGTTTCCCCGCCGAAATGATGTCCGCCAGCATTTTTTGCGCGTCGTCAAACAGTTTTTTCGCTTCCGTGCCTTTTACCGGGTCGTTTAAAATTTGCGGATATGCGCCGCGCATTTCCCACGCCCGGAAAAACGGCGTCCAGTCAATCAATTCCGCCAGCGCGCCCAAATTCAAATTGGTGAAAACCTTTTCCCCCAAAAATGACGGCTTCTCGATGTCGGTCGCCGTCCAATCGAGTTGCAGACGGCGGGCGCGGGCGGTTGCCAGCGGCAGCAGAGGTTTGGTCTGCCGCCGTTTTTGATGATTTTTGCGCAGGGTTTCATATTCGCGGCGAATATTCGCCGTAAATTGCGCCCGCGATTTGGGGTTGAGCAGTTTTTCCGCCACACCCACACTCCGCGAGGCATCGAGCACATACACGGTGTCGCCGCTGTATTGCGGGGCGATTTTCACTGCGGTGTGAATGCGGCTGGTGGTTGCCCCGCCGATGAGCAGCGGCACGGTAAAGCCCAGCCGTTCCATTTCGCCGGCAACATGCACCATTTCATCCAGTGACGGGGTTATCAGCCCGCTCAAGCCGATGATGTCCACCTTTTCCGCTTTTGCCGTTTCCAAAATTTTCTCGGCGGGAACCATCACCCCGAGGTCAATCACGTCAAAATTATTGCACGCCAGCACCACCCCGACAATATTTTTGCCGATGTCGTGCACATCCCCTTTAACGGTTGCCAGCAGAATTTTCCCCGCCGATTGTGCGCCGCCGTGTTCGGCGTTTTCCGCTTCGATGTACGGGATGAGATGCGCCACCGCCTTTTTCATCACCCGCGCCGATTTGACCACCTGCGGCAGAAACATTTTCCCCGCGCCGAACAAATCGCCAACGACATTCATCCCGTCCATCAGCGGACCTTCAATCACATCGAGCGCGCGCGAAGATTGTTGGCGGGCTTCTTCGGTATCTTCCACAATAAAATCGGTAATGCCTTTGACCAGCGCGTGGGTCAGCCGCTCGCCCACCGGCAGCGCGCGCCACGCCTTGTCTTCCGTTTTTTTGGCTTTGCCCTGCCCTTTCACCGTTTCGGCAAAAGTTACCAGCCGTTCGGTGGCATCGGGGCGGCGGTTGAAGAGCACATCTTCCACCCGTTCCAGCAAATCTTTGGGAATATCATCGTACACCGCCAACTGCCCCGCGTTGACAATTGCCATATCCAGCCCGGCTTGAATGGCATGGTACAAAAATGCGGCGTGCATCGCTTCGCGCACCACATTGTTGCCGCGAAACGCAAACGAAACATTGCTCAATCCGCCGCTGACCTTCACATGCGGCAATGTTTTTTTGATGATGCGGGTGGCTTCGATGAAATTGACGGCGTAATTGGCGTGTTCTTCGATGCCCGTGCCAACGGTGAGAATGTTCGGGTCGAAGATGATGTCTTCCGGCGGAAAACCGATTTCATCCACCAAAATGCGGTATGCCCGCGTGCAGATTTCCACCTTCCGCTCGACGGTGGTTGCCTGCCCCTGCTCATCGAACGCCATCACGATGACCGCCGCGCCATAGCGTTTGATTTTGCGGGCGTGCTCGCGGAAAACGTCTTCGCCCGCTTTCAGGCTGATAGAGTTGACGACCGCCTTCCCCTGCACGCATTTCAACCCCGCTTCGATGACCTCCCATTTGGAAGAATCAATGACCACCGGCACGCGGGCGATGTCCGGTTCGGCGGCGACCAAATTCAAAAAGCGGGTCATGCACGCCACCCCGTCGAGCATACCGTCATCGAAATTGACGTCAATCATCTGCGCGCCGTTTTCCACCTGCTGCGCGGCAACGCGGATGGCTTCTTCGTAATTTTCTTCGTGAATCAAGCGCCGAAAACGCGCCGAACCGGCAACGTTTGTCCGCTCGCCGATGTTGATGAAATTGCTGAACGGGGTGATTGCCAGCGGTTCCAGCCCGCTGAAACGGGTTTCCGGTTTGTGTGCCGGCACGGGGCGCGGCTGAAATTTTTCCACCGCTGCGGCAATGGCGCGGATGTGGTCGGGGGTTGTGCCGCAGCAACCGCCGACGATATTCACAAATCCGTTTTGGGCGAAATCGCGCAACTGCTCGGCGATTTCTTCCGGCGTTTGGTCATATTCGCCAAACTCATTCGGCAGCCCGGCGTTGGGGTAGCAGGACACGTGGGTATCGGCAACGTTTGCCAGCGTTTCCAGATACGGGCGCATTTCCGCCGCCCCCAGCGAGCAATTCAGCCCCACGCTGAACGGTTTGGCGTGCATCACCGAGTTCCAGAAGGCTTCGGTGGTTTGCCCGGACAGGGTGCGCCCGCTGGCATCGGTGATGGTGCCGGAAATCATCACCGGCACAGTGCGCCCGATTTCCTCAAAAAGTTCATCCACCCCGAAAAAGGCGGCTTTGGCGTTCAGTGTGTCGAAAATCGTTTCGATGAGCAACAGGTCAACCCCGCCATCCAACAAACCGCGCGCCTGTTCTTTGTATGCTTCTTTCAGGTCATCGAAAGAGACATTCCGCGCGCCGGGGTCGTTCACATCCGGCGAAAGAGAGGCGGTTTTGTTGGTGGGTCCCATCGAACCGGCGACATATCGCGGTTTGTGCGGCGTTTTGGCGGTGAATTCATCGGCGGCGGCGCGGGCAATCTCCGCCGAAGCGCGATTCATCTCATACACATAAGCCTGCGTGCCGTAATCTGCCTGCGAAATGGCGGTGGCATTAAAGGTGTTGGTTTCCAAAATATCTGCGCCCGCCGCTAAATATTCGCGGTGAATTTCGGCGATGATGTGCGGCTGGGTGAGCGAGAGAATATCGTTATTGCCTTTAAGCGGCATGGGATGGTCTTTGAAGCGTTCGCCGCGGTAATCGGCTTCAGACAGGTTATAGCGTTGAATCATCGTGCCCATCGCGCCATCGAGAATGAGGATGCGCTCGTCTGCCAGTTGGGTGATTGGGGGTTTGGTCATCGGTAAACTCCTGACGTGAAAAAGCCTCACAGAATTGCGAGGCTTGTCCATGATACAAATGCGGTTGTTTTTGTCAAGATAGAATCATCGCGGTTGCGAACGATTCATTGGAATAGCAACGATGGTCAGGTAGCACATCAGCAAAAATGCCGAAAAAAGAATGCTCACGCCAAAGGTACGCGGATTGCTGAACGGATGTACCAGCCGGACGGCAATATCGGTGAGCACGGCATGCGGCTGTACCAGCAAATCCCAACTGTTCCAGCGCAAAAAACGCCCCACATATACCCCAACCCGCTAATGCCAACCACAACCAACACAAACAGCCAACTGACCGCCATACCGAGATACGCTTTTACCAGCCGCTGCATCATCCACAGTGAAAATACCGCCAAAAACAACCCTGCCCATGCAAAAGTTGCCAGCAAGCCAATATCGAACCACATCGGCACGGGCGGACGCGCCGTCAGGTGCAAAAAGTCGGTGACGATGTATGGTGCATTGGGAAAAAACGCCAGCCACAAAACGCCCGGCGCAATGATTGCCCACCAGCGGTGGGGGAATCGCTGGTGCAGGCTCGCCGCCCACAGTGCGGCAAGATAGGGTATCCACGCTAAAAACAAATTCCACACCAGAAAAACAAAGGTGATGTTTCGGCTGTAAACTATGCGTGCGGTCATCAATATCATTGCCAAACCGGTTGAAAAGAGTATCGGCAGTAAGCCGGATTGGGCAAAAAATTGTCGCCCCGTTTTGATATACTGTTGAATGGTTTTCATAACAAGCACCTCCGGTTTTTGGGAACGCGCATCGCTTCTTTCGGCATCCGTCAAAACCTGCATGTGACCATAGCCGCCACCGAAAGGTTTGTCAAGCAAACAACCATACGTTTGGCAAACAATTGCCCGTCACCAACACAAAAAAAGGCAACGGGATTACCCGTTGCCCTAAATTTTGGCAGATACAACAGTTATGCGGTTTTGATGTTGATGCGTTTCGGTTTGGTTTCTTCCGCTTTGGGCAGCGTTAAAATCAGGATGCCGTTTTTGAAAACGGCTTCGGCGGCAGCGGCATCTATTTGCACGGGAAGTTCGATTTGCCGCTCGAACGATGTGCCTCCGGCGCGTTCGCGCAGATGGTAGGTGCGATTTTCATCCTCGGTATCGTCGGCGTTGGCTTTGATGGTAACTACGTTGCGGTTGATGGTAATATCTACCGCATCCGGGTCGAAACCGGGCAAAGCCGCTTCAATGACCATCGCGTCCTCGGTTTCATACACATCAACCGGTAACGGGCGGGCAAATTGTTCAGCCATCCAGCGCGGTCCGCGGAAGAAGTCGGTGTCATCAAGCATTTCGTTCATTATGCGGGACATGGGGTTTCGTCGTCTCATTCGGTACATCATCATTATCACCTCCGTTTGGTGAGCTATTTTTGTGTTTTTGGCTCACCGTCGGCGGTGAACCATTTACACCGATAGCATACCCGGGCAATGATAGATTATCGTTAACGCTATGTTAGAAAGGTGTTAATATCAGGATTTACGCAAATCGGTTGTCAAACACCCCCTTTCGATACGCCTTGTCGGGCTACTCAGGGTGAAAATGGCGTAGGTCTTGATGGTTATTTTGTTCAAACAAAAAAGCGCTGCGGACACGCCGCAACGCTTTTTGATATAGCCGCCAACGGCGGCTTAGGTTACTAACCTCATCCACCACCTGCCGGTGCTTTTGTTTTTAACTTAACCTTCGGGGTGAATTCAAACTCGTATTCTTCCGGGTTCGGTTCGGCGGCGGGATATTGGTCGCCGAGCGCGGCGGGGAATTTGTAGCGCAAGGTGTCGGTGCCGGCAGCCGCGGCGACAATGGGTTCCGGCGGGGCAAAGGCAATTGCCGTCCCTTTTAACCGTTCTTCTTCATTGACGATATTGTAGGTGGCAAGCCAGTTGTTTATGCCGCCTTCCAGAATATAGACGTTGTCAACGCTTTCACCAACCAAAATTTTCCACGCTTCGGTAGCGCGTGCTTCGTCGTTACTCATCACCACAAAAAGGGTGTTTGACGGCATTTTCCGCAGTTCATTGGAAAGTTGCGGCAAATCATCCATCGAAACGTGTTTGGCATCTTTAATGTGGAACAGGTTGTAATCAGCCTCATCCCGCACATCAATCATCACGGTGCGCACATGGTCGTTGGCAATGTAACTTAACAACTCCGGCGGTTCAATTTGAACTTCACGGTTTGCCAACTGCTGTACTTTATCGGGGAAGAATTTTTGATAGCGTTCCAGCGGGGTGGGTTGCCCGATGAACGCCACAAGCAAAGCCATCACACTGATTGCCACTGCACCGATAAGTTTATATTTGGTCTGCTTTTTGTCGGGTTTGGTACCGTTGACGGCATTTTCCACCACTTCTGCGCCCCAGAAGAGGAACATCGCCAGAATAACGATGCCGGCAACAATCACCCCGGTGGGCAGGTGCAGCCAATCCATCAGCGTGAAACGCCCCATATATGAGGAATTCCAGAAATCGGCAATACGGTCAACGGTGTTGCTGAAGATGAAGATACCAACGCTTAACCCACCGACAAAGAACATTGCATCTTTTTTGAAGGTAGCGACCGCTACCAAAGATGTGCCCGGTCAGTAGCCGCCGATAACGAAGCCGACACCCATTATCAACCCGCCG
>CAYPNZ010000174.1:0-6323 GCA_964411845.1 uncultured Anaerolineaceae bacterium | reverse complement strand
TTGAACTTGCCCCCCTTTTATGGATTGATTTATTCTGAAAAAAGTTTTAATTGCCAACCGCGGCGAAATTGCCATGCGCATTCAGCGTGCCTGTTCCGATTTGGGCATGGAAAGCGTTGCCATCTATTCCGATGTTGACCGCTTGCAGCCGCACGTGCGCCGCGCCACCGAAGCCTATCGCATTGGACCCGCCCCGGTGAACGAAAGTTATCTGCGCGGCGACAAAATCATCGAAACCGCGTTGGCGTGCGGCGCAGACAGCATCCACCCCGGTTACGGTTTTTTGGCGGAAAATGCCGATTTCGCCCAAGCCGTGCTGGATGCCGGACTGGTATGGATTGGTCCCCCGCCCGATGCCATCCGCAAAATGGGCGATAAAACCATCGCCCGCGAAACCGTGGCGGCGGCGGGCGTACCGCTGGTTCCCGGCAGCGACAAAGGGTTGACCGATGACGAATTGATTGCCATCGCCCCCGAAATCGGTTTTCCGCTGCTGGTAAAAGCCGCCGCCGGCGGCGGGGGTAAAGGCATGCGCGCCGTGCAATCGGCGGATGAAATGGCTGCCGCGCTGCGCACTGCCCGCAGCGAAGCCAAAGCCGCTTTTGGCGATGACCGCGTCTATCTGGAAAAAATGTTGGTCGGCGCGCGGCACATCGAAGTGCAAATTTTGGCGGACAATTTCGGCAACACCATCCACCTCGGCGAGCGAGAATGCTCCATTCAGCGCCGTCACCAAAAATTGATTGAAGAATCGCCGTCGCCGGCGGTAAATCCGGCAATGCGCGCCGAAATGGGGGCGGTTGCAGTTGCCGCCGCCAAAGCGGTCAACTATCAAAGTGCGGGTACGGTTGAATTTTTGGTGGACAAAGCGGGTAAATTCTACTTTTTGGAAATGAATACCCGTTTGCAGGTGGAACATCCCGTTACCGAAATGGTCACCGGCGTGGATATTGCCAAAGAAATGCTGCGCATCGCCGGCGGGCGAAAACTCTCGTACACGCAGGACGATATTCGGGTGAACGGCTGGGCAATGGAATGCCGCATTTTGGCGGAAGACCCGTTCAATAATTTTATGCCGTCTATCGGCAAAATAACGGGGCTGTCGCTGCCCACGGGCATTGGCGTGCGGGTGGACGGCGGCGTGTATTTCAATATGGATGTCACGCCGTATTATGATTCGCTGCTGGCAAAACTCATCACCCACGGCGAATCGCGTGCGGAAGCCATTTTGCGAATGCGCCGCGCACTGGACGAATTTCGATTGAGCGGGGTGAAAACGACCATTCCCTTCCACATCAAAATGATGAACCACGCCCGTTTTCAAGCCGGACAACTCGATACCCAATTTTTAGACAACCATTTCGACATCAACGCGCCGGTTTCGGAAGATTACAAAGAAATTGCGGCAATTGCCGCCACGCTGGTGGCGCATCGGCGCAATAAAGAAGCCATTTTGCTGCATCAGGGCGGACCCAGCCCGTGGCGATTGTACGGTCGCCGCGAAGCGCTGGACAGACGGTTACGGTAGGTGAAAAATGAAATACATAACCACAGTTGACGGCACGCAATATACCATTGACATCAACGATGACCGGCATATTACCGTTAATGGCAAAACATACGAAATTGACTTTACCAGTCTGTCGCGCACCGGTTTAGCCTCGTTGATTTTGGACGGGCAATCGTTTGATGTGGATATAGCCGAAAATACCGATACATACGCGGTAATGCTGAAAGGTGTTTTGCACGATGTGCAGGTGGAAGACGAACGCACACGCCGATTGGCGGGGATGAAACGCTCGATGTCGGAAGCGGTGGGCGAAGTGCTCATCAAAGCGCCGATGCCCGGCGTAATTGTCGAAATTCCGGTGGAAGTGGGGCAAGAAGTCGCCAAAAATCAGGTGGTGGCGGTGCTGGAGTCAATGAAAATGCAAAACGAGTTCAAATCGCCGAAAAATGGCGTGGTGAAAAGTGTGCGGGTGAAAGCGGGCGATAAAATTGACCAAAATACGGTGATGGTATCGGTGGCATAATTATATCCACTGCAAACGGCGGCGATTGTGGAACTGGTAGGCGCGTTCCAAATCTTCCACATCTATCAATCCGATGAATTGGTCGCCATCATACACGGCGGCAACCGCCGAGCCGCCGGCTTCCAGCGCGGATTGCACGGCAGCCAGCGATGCCGAAACATCCACTTTTGGAAAGCGGCGTTGCATAAATTCAGCCTCGGTTGCCAGACGATGCCCGTTGTTCAGGGCACGTTTCACATCGGCGCGGCGTAAAATACCGAGTAACGTACCGCCGAGCATCACCGGATAACTGGCTTGCGGACTGCGCAGTGCCAGCCCGGCAACTTCGCCGAGGGTGTAACCGGGCAGCAACACGTTTATCACCCCGCCGACCACGTCTCTCACCCGGATGTTGCTCAACGTTTCGCGCACCAGCACCGAACGTTTTTCCGCCGACCCGGCGAGAAAAATAAAGCCGGCTATCAGCGCCAGCAGTAATTGTCCTGCCCAAATGGCGTACCCCGCCATAACAAAAGCAATGCCCTGCCCCACCCAAACCGCCACTTTGGTAGCGCGAATTGTCCCCAATCCCATTGCCAAAAATGCCCGAAAAATCCGCCCGCCATCCATCGGAAATGCGGGCAGCAGGTTAAAGAGCAGCAGCGATACGTTTACCAAAAAGAGAAATTGAAAGAAACTCCACAGGGTTGGCGCAGGGTCTGGCATATATATCAATTGCAGCAGACGATGTTGTCCGGCAAAAACCGAAACGAGCAGAAACGGCAGTATGGCGGCGGCGAGCACAAAATTTACCGCGGGACCGGCTGCCGCCACCAAAAATTCTTGCCACGGTTTGTCGGGCATTCGTTCCAAACGTGCCATCCCCCCGATGGGCAGTAGGGTAATATCGCGCACTTTTATACCGAAACGCATCGCTACAAAACTATGACCCAACTCGTGCAGCAGCACAATCATAAAAATCAGCAGCGTCAATAGCGCGCCGTACAGCAGCCCCAGCAACCCGTTCCCCGAACCGTAGGAATATGCTCCCCACAAAATAACGAAGGCGAATGTCCAGTGAAATTTTATTTTGATGCCTTTTATAACACCCAGTTGAAATGACCAATCCATTTTAAGCCTTTGCAGTAAAAAAATCGGCACGGATGTGCCCGTACCGAAAGTATATCACGTCTTCTAGATTTTACGAATGCGAGATTTCCGTCAATCCTTTTTTAGGTACAAATTCACATAGGCGTCTACGCGAGCGCACGCTTCGCGAAATTCGTCGAAAATGGGGCGTGCTGCTGCCACATTCCCTTCTCTGCCCAGCATTTCCATTTGCAGGGCAAGGTCGGCGGCGCGTTTGGCGGCAATATAAATGAGTGTGCCTTTAATTTTGTGTGCCGCCTGCCGCAACGCTTCACTATCTTCGGCGGTTAATGCCGCTTCAATATCCGCCAGCATTTCCGGCGCTTCTTCGGCGTAACTGCGGAAAAGTTCCACTTTCAATTCGGGGTCATCGCCAATCATATCTATCATTTCGGTTTCGTCAATGACACCTTCCAAATCCGCCGGAATTTTAACTGCCGCGGCTGCCGGTTCGGGGGGCGGAGCGACAGTGGGCGGCGGCGCAATATGTGCCGGTTCGGGTTCAACCACCGGCGGGGGCGATATGGGCGGTGGTTCAGGTTTCGGGGCGGGTTGGGCTTCGTATTCTTCCAAGATTTTCACCACGGTATCAATAATTTTTGAAGCGTCGGCGCTTTTTACCACCACTTCATCTGCGCCTGCTGCCAGCGCGCGCCGCCGGGTTTCGGCTTGCTCATCGGCGGTGAACAAAATCAGCCGGATATTATCGTTGGCGGGGTCTGAGCGGAGTTTTTGGCACAATTCAATACCCGACAGAACGGGAAGCATAAAATCAATCACGGCGGCAGTCGGTTTTTCGCGCACGATGGTTTCCAGTCCTTCACGTCCGTTGGTAGCGGTGATGGGGTGAAATCCGCGTCGCCGGAAGAGCCGCGCATACAAGCCTAAAATGGTCGGGTTGTCATCAACAATTACCAGCCGCTTGTCATTCATCTGCGCATCGGTTTTACCCGCCGCTTTTCCTTCCACCATAAAGAGCATATCGCCGGTGCGTACCACCGTATCCGGCTCGGGCAAAATGGTGTCTTTCCCCTTGCGGCGCAAGCCAAGCACGTTGTGTTCCCATTCGGCGGTAATTTCACCAGTAGTTTTGCCGGTGAATTCTGAATTTTCGCCAACTGTTATCCATTTTGGCGCATCGAAGAACGGGTCGGCAGAGGGTAGTTCCACATCTGCGCCAGAACCCGCCAATACCGCATTGGCAATGTTTTTCCCGGCGGAAATAAAAGGGGTGATGACCTGATCTGCACCCGCCCGCAGGATTTTCTTTTCGGATGAAAATTCATTGGCGCGAGAAACAATATACAGGGTGGGATTCAATTCGCGGGCAGTGAGCACCAGAAAAAGGTTGTCGGGGTCGGAATTGAGCAGTGCCAGCAGCCCTTTGGCGCGTTTGATGCCGGCTTGCAATAAAACGTCTTCGCTGGTGGCATCACCTTTGACCCACGGGTAGTCTTTTTCTTGCACGGTTTCTTTGGTAGCCGGGTCGTTATCAATAATGACGAACGGAGCATTGGCTTCCACCAAACTTTGCACCGCACCGATACCCACCCGCCCGAAGCCGCAAACGATGAAATGGTCTTTTAACTGCGACAGTTGTTTCTGCAATTTTTTGGCTTCCATTCTACCGCTCCATATCCCTTCAAATGCGCCCACAACCAGCACTTGCCCGGTGAATGCCACCCCCAGAAAACCCATCAAAATCAGCACCATAGAAAATATCCAGCCGGCGTGCGATAGCGGTCTCACTTCGCCATAGCCCACGGTTGACATTGTGATGGCGGTCATATATGCTCCCTCGATGAAGGAATATCCTTCCAGCAGCATATACCCGAAAGTGCCAAAAAAGAAGGCAAACAACAAATATGCTACCACCCAGACTAAGCGACGTTTGAGGGTGTTGTAATTGTCTTTCATTGCAATTTTGTCTTCCGTATGTTAGCAGCGCATTTCGCAAGATTGACTTTCAGGTATTTTACAGCACAATTTGCCGCCGCCAAAATTTTACGGTGTTTGTGGCAATAATTGCCAATCGGCGGCATTCCAGGTGACGGTATCGTAAATGTGCGGGGCAACACCTTGCAATCGGTTGCTCAGGGCGTAATAATCGGGAAATGCCAGCAGCGGGATGGTGGGCAGGTCGGCGTTCAGGGTGTCGGCAAGTTGGCACAGCAATTTTTGGCGGCGACTATCGGAAATAGGCGTGTAAAGTTTGTCGAAAATGTCTGCCAGTGCCGGGTTGCGATAGCGCATCACGTTTAAGCCTGCCAGCGGGTCGTTTTGAGTGGGGATGGCGCGCGGGTCATACAAATCGTACAGATAATCGGTGGGGTTATTGCCGAAATAGCCGTCGTCCCACAAATCCAAATTGAAATTCCCCCGCACTTCGATGCCGCCGTCGTTCCATGTGCCCCACAATTCCACCCCTTCTTTCGGTTTGGGGTGGATGTTGATACCCACATCATACACCATTTTTTCGATGGTGCGGTGTGCTTTTGCCAGCGCCGGACCAAATTCGGCATAATAGAAACTGTCAAATTCCAACGGCGTTCCTTCCGCGGCGAATTGACAGCCGTGGCACTCGCGGGTGCCGTCGCCATCGTCATCTGTCCAGCCGGCGGCGGTCAGCAGGTTTTTGGCTTTTTGCGGGTCGAACGGGTACGGCTGGATATTGCACCCCAGCCGCGCCAACTCGCCGGTAACGGGTACGGCTCGGTTGTTAAACGCATCTTCATTCAGTTGCGGCACGTTAATGGCATACCGTATGGCTTGCCGCACGCGCACATCAGCCAAAAACGGATTGGGCTGGGTGGTATCTGCCGTGCCGAATCGGCTTAAATTGGGCACCAACTGCAAGACAAATCGGGGGGGATTGGTGGCGGCGATGCTGATGCCGTCGTCTTTTTCATAGCGTGAAAGTTGCGGCTCTTCCGTCCACAGGTCGAGTTGGGCTTCGCCGCGGCGGAGCATTTTTTCGCGCCGTTCGGCATCTGCTTCCACGGTGAAAACCAACTGACGCGCCAGCGGGCGGTCGGGTAGCTGCAGTCGGTCACGGCGGCGATCTCGCGCGGCGTAAGCCCGTGCAGATCGCGCAGCGTGAGAGCCGTACGGTACTCGACCGGGAGGGCGCCGAGCACCTCCCGAACGAGTCGGGCGGTCTCC
>CAYPNZ010000173.1:0-6360 GCA_964411845.1 uncultured Anaerolineaceae bacterium | reverse complement strand
GCAACCCACTTTCAGTTTGATGACCAGCCCTTGCCGCACAAAGTTGGTGTAAAATTCCTCTTCGCGGGTCAGGCGGAATTTAACGGGGTAGCCGGGCACTTTGGTGGCGATGGCAACCGGAATGGCTTCCATGGTAACGCCCGCTTTACAGCCGAAACCGCCGCCGACATACGGGGCGATGACGCGCATATCGCTTTGAGAAATGCCCAATGTTTTGGCGATGAGGTTTCGCTGGGCAAAGGGCGATTGCGAAGATGCCCACAGGGTTACTTTGCCGGTTTCGTCCATTTGGGCAATGGCAACGTGCGGTTCGATGGGCACGTGCTGCACGTGCGGCACGCGGATGGTTTTTTCTACCACGGCGGCGCATTCTTTAAATGCGGCTTCGGTATCGCCTTTGCGAATTTTGAAATGGTTGGAAATGTTGGTGCCCGGTTTGGGGAAGATGAAATTCGGCACTTCATATTCGCCCAATTTGGGGTGAATGAGCGGCGCGTCGGCGGTGGCGCCGTACACCGGGTCGGTGACGGCTTCCAACACTTCATATTCCACTTCAATCAGTTCGACGGCTTGTTCGGCAATTTCTTCCGATACGGCGGCAACGCCAACCACCGGCTCGCCGACGAATCGCACCCGGTTGAGGGCAAAAATATGTTTGTCTTTCAAATACAATCCGATGCGGTTGGGAAAATCTTTGCCGGTGACCACGGCTTTTACGCCGGGCAGCGCTTCGGCTTTGCTGGTGTCAATTGATTTGATGAGCGCGTGCGGGTACGGGCTGCGTTTTACGCGCGCATATAGCAGTTTTTTCCCGAATTGAATGTCGTCGGCATAAATTGCTGCGCCGGTAACTTTTTCTCGAACGTCAATGCGGGGGACGCTTTTACCGATTAAATCGGGTATTTTTTCGGTTTGAGCCATAACCATAAGCCAACTCCTTTTTTATAGTTTGAACGTGTGCCGACGATTATTTGCCGGATTCCGCGGCGATTTTTACGGCTTGTTTCACGCCGTCCACAATGCGAACATAACCGGTGCAACGGCACAGATTGCCCACCAACGCTTCGCGGATTTCGTCTTCGGTGGGGTTGGGGGTGCGCAGCAGCAACGCTTTGGATGAAATGAGCATCCCCGGCGTGCAAAAACCGCACTGTACCGCGCCGCTTTCAACAAACGCTTCTTGCAGCGGGTCAAGTTGATGGTCGTGCGCCAAGCCTTCTACGGTGGTAACGGTGGCGCCGTCGGCTTCTACCGCCAGCACCATACAACTGTTCACCGGTTCGCCGTTGAGCATAACCGTGCATGCGCCGCATTCGCCGGAGGCGCAGCCGTTTTTGGTGCCGGTTAACGCCAATTCTTCGCGGATCATTTCCAACAGAGTCATATGAGAAGGAACCGTTACGGTTTCGGTTTCGCCATTTACGGTTAAAGTTATTGTATGATGAGCCATAATTCCTCCATTATCCCTGTAATTTACCCCAAACTTCCGATACGGCGCGTTTGGTTAAATTCCGTACCATCAGTTTGCGATATTTGGCTGAACCGCGTGTGTCGTCAATGGGGCTGCTGGCATCCATTGCGGCTTGGGCGGCGGCGGCAATGGTGTCATCGGTGATGGGGTTGTTTGCCAGAATTTCCGCGGCGGCAGTGGCAACCAGCGGCACGGGCGCTACCGAAGCCAACGCAATTTTGAAGCGGTAGCCGGAAGCGGCGGTGCTGTCGGGATAGCCCAATACGGTTACGCCGACAATTGCCAAATCGCCATCGTTGTTGCGGTTGAGTTTAATGTATTTTCCGACGGCATCGGCGGGGGGCAGCGGGAACCGAATGGCGGTGGCAATATCTCCCGGTTTCAAATTGGTTTTGCCGGGCGCGTGGAAAAAGCCGTCCAGCGGCTCGTCGCGTTCACCGTCCACGCCGTGAACGTGCAAAACGCCGCCCAGCAAAATGCTCGCGCCGAGGGTGTCGCCGGCGGGCGAGGCGTTGCAAATGTTGCCCACCAACGTGGCGCGGCTGCGCAACTGATAACTGGCAACCGAGCGGGCGGCTTCTACCAGCAGGGGATAATGTTCCTGCACAAACGGCGAAGCGGCAACGTGGTTCATATTGACTGCCGCGCCGATGGTTAACCCTTTTTGCGGGTCGAAGGTGATACTGCGCATACCGTCGAAGTTTTTGACATCCACCACAAATTTGTCTTTCCACGCCTTGTCTCGCATTCGCACGAAAGTATCGGTGCCGCCCATGAAGGGGCGGGCTTCACCGGCGTGTTCTGCCAAAAATGTGCTGGCTTCGGCGAGTGAGGCGGGTTTGACATATTCAAAAGGTGGAAGTCCCGGAGTTGGATTTAAAGACATACAGACCTCCTTAAATGTGGAATGATTGAAAATTGGAGATTAGAAAACCGGTAACGCATTTCTAATCTCCTGTGGTAGCACAAACTATTCTTTAACATAGGGTATGCCCAGTGCTTCCGGTTTGGCAGACCCCCATCTTGTTCGGAACCATTTGGTTGCCATAAGCCACAAAACAATCAGCGTGATGGCAAAAGGCACCATCCGCCAGACGTATCTGGACATAACGCCCGGCAACACCAATTGAGGGTTGAGCGAGAGTTGCCACAGAATGCCGAAAAGCAACGACCCGCCGGTTAAAATAAACGGGTTCCACGCCGAGAAGAACACCAGCGCCAAAGCAATAAAGCCCCAACCCATTAGGAAGTTGTAATTCCAAACCGGGTTGTAATCGAGGGCATAAACCGCGCCGGCAAAGCCCATCAACATACCGCTGACGATGACACACCAATAGCGGGTGGAAACCACGTTAATGCCGGAAACTTCGGCGACCGCCGGATTTTCTCCGACCGACCGGATGCGCAAGCCCAAACTTGTTTTCGACAGGACAAACCAAGTAATGATGACCAGCCCGATACCGACGAAAAAGAAAGGAGAAAGGTGGAAAATGGTGGGAATGCGTTCCATACCCAACGGTCCGGTATACGGATTGCCGATATATGTGGTCAGTCCAAAACCGAAAATCCAGATGCCCATACCGCTTACAACTTGGTCTCCGCGCAGGGTGATGGAAAAGAAGGCGTGCAACAGCCCCAGCAACCCGCCGATGGCAATACCGACGGCAAAGCCAACCAAATAACTGCCGGTAGTTTGCGCCGCAATAAAGCCCAGCGTTGCCCCGAACAGCATAACGCCTTCAACACCAACGTTTAACACCCCCGACCGCTGCCCGATGAGTTCGCCCAAACCGGCGATGATAAAAATGGTTGAAGCATCCAGACTTCTAACGAAGAATTCCAGCATGGACTTGCTCCTTTTCTACTTTTTTCCAAATAATTTTGTAGCGATAAAAGAATTGGAATGCCACTAAGGTAATCATCAACACGCCCAGCAAAGCGTAATCTACCCCAAAGTTCATCCCCAATTTTCCTTGAATGAACCGACCGCCCACAGATAACCCGCCGAAAAGCAGCGATACGGGTATGGCAGCTAGCGGGTCACCCAATGAAATTAAGCCGCAGATGATGCCGTAAAAAGACAGGTCGCCAAAAAAGCCGTAATTTCTGGCAATTTTGTACACGCCGGGCACTGCCGCAAAATAATGATACCCGGCGATACCGGCGATGATGCCGCCCAGCGCAAAGACCAAAATCGGAATTTTAAGGGAACTGATACCGGCATAATGTGCCGCCGCCGGGTTAAGACCATACGTTTTAATTTCGTAGCCCAATTTTGTTTTGGCAAACACAAAATATAGCAGCACGGCTAACCCCAATGCGATGAGAATGGTAAAAGGCATATCGGCAATAAGGGGCGCGCGGATGGCGTGAGGCAGTTCAAAACTTTCGCCTCTGCCGCCCCGATTCATAAAAATACCGCCGTCTTTTATCATAAACGAGACCACCCAAAAGATGATGAAGTTCAGCATCATTGTAACCACAATCTCGTTCAGGTTGAATTTCCCTTTCATATAACCGGCGATTGCACCAATCACTGCGCCGCTCAAAGAGGCGGCAATGAGCATCAAAATGATGACCAGTGTTGGCGGCAATTGAACACCGGCGGATGTTTTCGCTCCCAAAACGTATAAAACGGCGAAAGTACCCAGTGCGCCGGCGTACAATTGCCCCGCCATACCGATATTCCACAATCCTGCTCGAAGCGGAATGATGAAGGCATAAGTAACCAACAACAGGAAAATAAAACGGTTAATGGTTGCCGGCAAACCGAATTGGTTAATAAAGGCATACGAAAACATTTCTTTATATGCCACCCACGGGCTTATGCCCGCCAGAATAAAGATAAGGCTAAACATTGCCAGCGCCAAAAGAATGGCGGAAATGGAAATGAGTGTTGCTTCCCAACCGGTTAAAGCAACTCTTTTGCGGATATAGATTTTATAATTACCGGCTTTCATGAGTCCCCCCTTTGGAATGCAATCCGGCCATCATTGCCCCAACCGTTTCTTTGTCGGCATTTTTACCGGGAATAATGTCCATAAACTCTCCTTCATACATAGGTGCAACGCGGTCGCTTAGCGCCAAAACTTCATCAAGGTCTTCCGAGATGAGGAGAACACCGGCTTTATCTTTTTTTGCTTCCACTAATTTGTTGCGCACAAATTCAATTGCGCCGACATCAAGCCCCTGGGTGGGCAGGTTGGCGATGATGAGTTTGGGCTTGCGGGTTAATACGCGCCCCAAAATGACTTTCTGCAAGTTGCCGCCCGACAGCGCTTTGGCTTTCACGTCGGGGTTGGGGGCTGCCACGCTAAATTCTTCGATAATATCTTGGGTAACTTGACGCATTTTCTTGAAGTCAATGATGCCGTATTGTAAAAATTCATCATCAAAATAGAAGTTCATTGCCACATTTTCTATCAGCGAATAGTCGCCGATGGAGCCGACGGTAATGCGTTCGGCGGGAATGTAGCCAATGCCTCGTTGCCATCGTTCTAAACTGGGGGCAGTCGTAATGTCTGTACCTTCCAGTACCACTTGCCCGCTGCTTGCTTTTCGTAAACCGGCTAAAACTTCTGCCAGTTCTTGCTGCCCATTACCGGAAACACCGGCAATGCCAAAAATTTCCCCTTCGTGCACAGAGAAAGAAACATTTTGTACTGCCACAGTTCCTTTATCGTTAATGGCAGACAGATTTTTTACTTCCAGAATCGGTTTGCCCGGTTCCACATCCACGTGTTTGGTACGGAAAATAACTTCTCTTCCCACCATTTCGCGGGTTAACAGTTTTTCGGTTGCATTGCGAGTTTCTATGCGAGCCGTAACTTTGCCGTGCCGCAATACGGTTACCCGGTCGCTGATTGATAGCACGATGGGCAGTTTGTGAGTGATGAAGGGTACCACCGCCATATCGTTTTTGGTCATCGCGTTGATGGATGCCAATAAATTTTCAACTTCCGGCGGGGCAAGTGCAGAGGTGGGTTCATCCAAAATAAGAATTCTTGCACCCCGATAGAGGGCTTTCAGGATTTCTACCACTTGTTTTTCGCCTTCGGAAAGATGCCAAACTTTTGCACCCAAATCAATCTTAAAGCCGTATCGGTCGCACAAGGCTTCAATTTCTTGACTGGTTTGTTTTACGTTTAGCAATTTCCCGGCGTTGGGGTGTCCGAGAATGATATTTTCCAGCACGGTATGTGCCTGCACCAATTTACGATGCTGATGCACCATACCGATGCCCAAGTTGATGGCGTCAAGCGGCGACTTGAAATGAACGCGCTGCCCGCGGACGTAAATTTCTCCTTCATCCGGCTGCACCAAACCGAACAGGATGTTCATCAGCGTGGTTTTTCCGGCGCCGTTTTCGCCCAAGATGGCGTGGATTTCACCCGCTTTCATTTCAAAATCAACGCGGTCGTTGGCTACAACACCCGGATACCGCTTGGTAATGCCTCGGGCTTCTAGCACAGTTTCGCCGGGTTTAGGCATTGAAGATAAATTTGTTTGCATAGTTATTTTCCATAACTGATATTTGGTTAGGTTTTGCAGACGATGTGTGCAATATTGCCTTTGGTATTTAGAATGAGGCTCCCACTGGTGGGATATGCCCCCATCGGGTGGGAGCCTCAAATCTCGGGGCGGAAATGTATGACAAACGACAGATACTGCCGGTAGCGTTTGCCAAATACACGCTTATTCTAAGACATCCATCCCATCCAAATCGAAGTTGAATTTGGAGAGCAGCCATTCGGCGGTGGGTTCTTCGCCTTCCGGTTTGACGGTTGTCCCTTTGTCGGGCACAGGTTGTCCTTCCAAGTCAATCCCGGTGCCGTTGCTCACAAAAGCGTGGGCGGTGAAGGGATCCCATTCGCCCTTCATCATCTGCT
>CAYPNZ010000172.1:0-6368 GCA_964411845.1 uncultured Anaerolineaceae bacterium | reverse complement strand
GGGATGGGGGGAAAAGCCATTGTCACTTACTTCACATCATCAGTCAATTTTCACCCCTACCAATGTATGGTTGTTTGCCAATTTGGCGCGGCATCGGTATAGTGCCAGATGAGCGAAAGGAGTGATGACCGTGAAAAAACGAAAAGTGGTTTATTCCACCCGCCCCGATGCGGCGGTGAATCGCCCTGCCCCGCCGAAAAAAGTGGTCAGCGCCCCACCGGCGGCACAAACCATACGGGTATGGCTCGACAGAAAACGACGGCGCGGTAAAACGGTCAGTGTGGCACGGGGGTTTCAACTTTCGGCGGAAGATATGAAGGCGCTGCAAAAATCGCTGAAAAAATTGTGCGGCGCCGGCGGCACGGTCAAAGGGGATGAAATTGAAATTCAGGGCGACCACCGCGAGAAAATCATCGCCGAGTTGAGCAGGTTGGGTTTTAAAGTGAAACGCGCCGGGGGATGATGCTATTCTGCCGGCGGGATGTCATCATCCGGCGCAGAATCCTGCTGCGTTTCCGCTGACGGGTCATGCGGCGGGCTGTCATTCGCCGCCGGTTCGATGGCGGGTGCGGGTGCATCGGCGGCGGGTTCAGCCGTCAACTCATTGAAAATCAGCGTCCACATGGTAGATTGAAAAACCGCTGCCAATCCGCCGAGAAAAATCAGCGGCACAATCACTATCAGTAAAAATATGGGCAGTCCCGCCAACAGCGCAACCACCGGCTCGCGGGTGAGCAGATACCCCGCCAGCGCCGGTATGCCGCCGCCGAGCACACCGAATAACAGCAGTAAAATCAGTGCGGCAAATGTAACCGCCACAATGGCAATCCTCACACCGAACATCACCAGCACGGCAATGGCAACATCTTTTAAACGTTGCCGGGCAAGGGTAAATGCCAGCCGCAGGCTTGCGGTTGTGCCCGTTTCGCGCAGGGTGGCATAGCGCCAACTCAATTCCAACACGGGCGAAATAACCACTGATACGGCAATTAACACCAACGCCCAAACAATAACGAATACCACCGTCAATACGATTGCCGGCGCCGCCAACGAGTTATCAACCGCCATCAATGCCAGCGGCGACGCGGCAAACAGCAGGGTGATTATCGCCAAAATTACCAGCGGCACGCCAACCAGCACGTTTATCAAAAAGATGCGCCACGCCCGCACCGACCAGCCGATGCGCCAGCCGTCTTTCACGGTAACGGGGCTGCCGTCTTCAATTTTCGCCACCATACCGATGAGCGCCGCCCGCGAAACGGAACGAACAACAATTGCCAGCACCATCAACACCACCACTATCAGCACCACCAACAGCACAATACCAATGAGCACTGCGGGGTCAATACCGGCAAAGGGGTTGTGTACGGGAGCATTGCCGCCGGAAAAACCGCCTTCTGTGCCGCCGCCATAATTGCCGAAATTGCCGCCACCGCGTCCGCCGCTAAAAATTGCCAGCAGAATGCCAAACAACCACAAAGCGCGGTATTTTATGGTGATGTGAAATGCCCGTTTGAGTAACGCTACATAATCCATTGTTTCTCCCAACAAAAAGCGACGCCCGCACCGGTGTGGGACGCCGCTCGCCGGAGTTTTTAATTACGCGAAAACCTTCTCCGGCGGCGAATCCGCTGCGACGACTTCTTCACCCATCCCCACTTTATTGAGATACTCTATCATCTCTTTGCGAGATTTTTCGTACCTGCGAATGAGTTGCTTGTCGGTATCGCGCAAGGCGTTAATGGTTCGCTGAGAACACGCCGCACATCCCAACGCCGCTTTATAACTGCCCAAATCGCAATTCAAGCAATCGCACACTTTTATCATCATATGGCTGAATGCCAGCGCATCCACGTGCGTTTCCGGCAAAGGCGCAATATATTCAACCAAATCTTGCCATTCTTTTCCTTTTATTTTTTTCAATCCGCTAACTTTTGAATGCGGAAATAAAATTTCACAATGAGAATACATTACTTTCCGTCCAAATCATCTTTTTAGTTTCGTGTCGGTACACCGTGTTTTTCGTTTCGCCTTTCGTGACAAAAAAATTGAAGTCCACCTACTGCAATGGCATGACTCCAATGCTAATATTGTACTGTGTGGTATATGTGGTGTCAAAAACTCATGTTAAAATATCGCAACCCAGGTTTCCTATTGACGAATTTCACATTCCCGCCGATAATGAACAGAAGCACACGAAAGGATTTTCATTATGTTGCAAGCGTTGCGCGCCATCCCGCTGTTTAAAGACCTATCCGATGACGATTTAAACTCCATTTCCGCACTGTTGCAACACGTTAGTTTTGCCAAAGGGCAAACCATCTTCCGGCAGGGAGACATCGGCAATGCGATGTATCTGGTAGAAAACGGGCAAGTGGTGGTATGGGATGAAGAAGCGCATCAGGCGCTGGCATATTTGGGACCGGGCAGTTTTGTGGGCGAAATTGCGCTGCTGTTGGCAGAACCCCGCTCGGCAAGTTTGAAGGTTGCCATTGATGCCGATTTGTACATGTTGGAAAAAGAAGCATTCGACCGCCTGCTGATGGAACGCCCCGAAATTGCCATCTACATGACACGCGAATTGAGCCAGCGGCTGGTAAAAACCAGCAAACGCCGATTTTTGCCGCAAGCGCGGCGCATTTCGGCGCTGTGGGGCACCGATACCGGCGAACTGGCAAAAACCATCGCCGCCCACGTGAAAAGACCGGTCGCCATTCTGCCGCTGGAAGACGAATCCCCCCCCATGCCCGCCACCCCCAATGTACATTTGCTTGCCGGCAACCCATTAACACTGGAACAATTCGTCAACGAACTCAGCCGCCATATTGAACAATTCAGCCATATCATTCTGCCCCTCCCCGCCGAACCCACCCCGCTGGCGCTTAAAGCCATCAGTCTTGCCGACACGGTCATCAGCATTGGTTCACCGCCTCGCTGGGTAAAAGAAAATGTGGGCGCAGAAAAACTGTGGGAAACCACCACCAAACCCGGCGCACTGAGCCGCGTTGCCCGCCGCGTAACCGGACACACCGTCGGGCTGGCGCTGTCCAGCGGCGGCGGCAAAGGGCTGGCACATTTGGGGGTGATGAAAGTTCTGATAGAAGAAAACATTCCGGTTGACCTGATTGCCGGAACCAGCGCCGGTGCATTTTTCGGCGTGCATTTGGCGATGGGGCGCAGCGCCGAAGAAATCGTGAGTTTTTCGGGCGAATTGCAAACGTACAACCGCTGGATAAATTGGGACGTGAACATTCCGCCGCGCTCGGGGCTGATAAAGGGGGCAAAAGCCAAAAATCTCATCGCCAATATGGTGAACCATTTACATTTTGAAGATTTGGAAATCCCCTTCTTCTGTGTCGCTGCCGATATTCACACCGGCGAAGAAGTGGTTTTCGATGCGGGACCGTTGGCTGATGCCATTCGCGCCAGTTTGAGCATTCCCATACTGGCAGACCCGTGGCAGGTGAACCGGCGATTTTTCATTGACGGCGCATTTGTTGACCCCATCCCCGCCGAATTGCTGCGCGAAAAAGGCGCGGACATCGTCATCGCTTCCAGCGTCATCCAGCCGCTAACCGACACAAACCCGTCGCCCCCCCCGACGCGCACCAAAAAACCGAATTTTCTGCAAATCATCAGTAACATCCAAAGCATCGTCGAAAATCAACTGGTCAATTCTCAATTGGATGCGGTGGATGTGATGATTCACACCGGCGCACAGGCAGAGCATGCGCTCGATTTTACCGCCGCCGAGCAACTCATCGCCGCCGGCGAAGCCGCCGCTCGAGCGCAATTGCCCGCCATTCGCGCATGTTTGGAACGGGTGGCGGAAAACTGATGGCCGGCAAAACCGTTTTGCTCACCGGCGCCAGTCAGGGCATCGGGCGCGCCGCCGCCGAAGTTTTTGCCGATGCCGGTTACCGGTTGGCATTGGTGGCACGCCATAGCGACAGACTGGCATCGCTGGCAGAAAGCCTTGCCCCGGCGCAAACGCTTGCCATACCCGCCGACATCACCGCCCCGGATGCACCGCAGAAAATTGTGGCGCGTGCCGTTGCGCATTTCGGCAAAGTTGATATTCTCATCAACAATGCCGGGGTGGGCGTGTACGGCAAAACACATACCGCATCGCCCGCCGATTTGGCGCAGGTGATGGCGGTGAATTTTTTTGCCCCCGTGCAACTGATGCAAGCCGTTATTCCCCACATGCTGGCACACGGCGGCGGATTGATTATCAACGTGTCCTCCATCATCGGCAAGCGCGCCACGCCGCTGGCGGGCGGTTACTGCGCCAGCAAAGCCGCGCTGGAACATATTGTGGAAAGTATGCGGGTAGAGTTGGCAGCAGACCACATTCGGTTCAGCACGCTGTATCCGGGGGTAACGCGCACCGATTTTGCGGCGCACACCCTCGGCGAGCGGCAACACCCGGGGCGCGTGCAGGGGGTTTCGGCGGAACGGGTGGCGCGCAAATTGCTGCAAGTGGCAAAAAAAGAGCCACGCGATGCTTACGTGACTCTGTTCGACCGGATATTTGTCACCGGCAGCCATCTCTTTCCGTCTCTGTTCGACCGGCTGCTGGCGCGCTATTTCGGTTAATCGCTTTTGGTTAAACTGTTTTCACGGGGACGATACATCATCTTCGCCAGCACGATGCCCAGCGCATACAGCACCAGCAGCGGCGCCATAACCAAACTCATATTCAGCGGGTCGGGGGTGGGGGTGATGAGGGCGGCGGCGATGGCAATAATCACCACGGCATAACGAGCATTCTTCCACAAAAATGAGGCGCTGAGCACCCCCAGCCGAGCCAGCAATGCCATAATCAACGGCATTTCAAAACTTACGCCAATCCAAAAAATCAATCGGGTTACAAAACTAAAATACGTTTGCGGGCGCGGTGCGGTGCGAATACCCAAAAAACTCATCAAAAAGGGAACGGCACGGGGCATCATTACAAAATAGGCAAACGCCACCCCGCTTAAAAACAGCGCGGTGGCAGCCGGAATGGCGATGAACAATACCCGTTTTTCCGACGGGGTCAGCCCGGGCACGATGAAAGCAATCAATTCATACAGAATCACCGGCATGGCAAGAATCATGCCCCCCATCAGCGACACTTTCATAAACACGGTAATGTTTTCGGTGACATCAATGGATTGCAGATTTTGAATGCCGCCAATGGGCAGTGCCAGCAGGTTAACCAATTCCTGAGCAAATGCAAAACTCAACAGCGTGGTTACCAGCACTGCCACCGACACCACAATCAGCCGCCGCCGAAATTCATCCAAATGTTCCAGCAGGGTCATTTGCCCGGCTAAAGTTTCCAATTGTTCGTCATTCTTTTGCTGTGTCACCGGTGGTGGGTTCCTCTGCGGGTGGGGTGGGTTCGGCAGATGCGGCGGGTTCAGCCGTTGCCGGCGGGGTGGCGGGCGATGCCCCGTCGGCGGGCGACGGGGTTGGTTTGGGGTTGACCACCTCATCCAGTTTTAGGGTTGAGGTGGTTATTTTCCGCACCGATTCTTGCGCGGCGTTCAGTTCATCCGCCAGTTCTTTCACGCCGCCCAAATCCAAATCTATCGCGCCAACTTCGCGCTGCCATTCGGCGGAAATGCCTTCTGTCATTTTGCGAATATCGCGCAACGCTTTGGCTGCTTTTGCCGCCAATTTCGGCAGGTCTCGCGGACCGACGAAAATCAGTGCCAATACAATTATTACGGCTAATTCCGGTACACCAACACCCAAAAAATCCATATTCGCTCGCTATGCCGCTGTTTCTTGCCGGGCTTCGTGTTGAGAGATAACTGCCCCCAGTACGCCATTGATAAACCGCGGCGAACTGTCACCGCCGAATTTTTTCGCCAATTCTACGGCTTCGTTGATAACCACTTTGGCGGGTGCATCTTTGGTAAACAGCAATTCACAGATGGCTATCCGTAAAATATTGCGGTCAATCGCCGAAATCTGGTCGAGGGGCCATTCGGGGGCATATTTTGCCGCCAGTGCGTCTAACGCTTGCAAACGGTTTTCAACCGCCACCCCCAGCGAATGCGCAAAGGCTTCGCCCTGCGGGGGCAGATTGTCAAAATTCGGTTCACCGTCATCCACCATAACGCTATCTTTATGAGCCGCAAACACCTGCTCAAACGGATGGTCGGTGAAATCCATTTCGTAAAGACATTGTAAAACAAGTGCTCTTGCCTGACTGCGAACCGTCATAAACCACTCTCTTGTTAAAATCGGGCAGATTGACTGCCAAAACCAACGGAATTTTACTGCATTATTAAGCCGCCGTCAACTGACAGCACCTGCCCTGTAATGAAACTTGCTTTGTCAGAGGCAAGGAACGCTACCGCATAGGCTACATC
>CAYPNZ010000171.1:0-6389 GCA_964411845.1 uncultured Anaerolineaceae bacterium | reverse complement strand
AAACCCCGCAGAAAATCGGCATTTTGAACGGAATGAAAGCCATTTTGGTGGGCGGCGCGCCGATTTCCCCCGCGCTGGAAAAACAGTTGCAAGCCGTCACCGCGCCGATTTTTCACACGTATGGGATGACCGAAACCGTCAGCCATATCGCGCTGCGCCGATTGAACGGCACTGCCGCCGAAGACGCTTTTCGCCCGTTGCCGGGGGTGACGCTCGGCACGGACGGGCGCGGCTGTTTGACCGTCACCGCGCCGGTGACGGGCGGGAAAACGCTCGTCACCAATGACCGGGTGGACATCCGCACCGACGGTTCGTTTGTGTGGCTGGGGCGGGCGGATACCGTGGTCAATTCCGGCGGGGTGAAAATTCAGCCGGAAAGGGTGGAACGAGTGTTGGCACAGGCAATGCTGTCGGCGGGCAAAACGTCGCGGCGGGCGGTGGTCATCGCGCTGCCGGATGACCGGCTGGGGCAAAAGTTGGCGGCGGTCATCGAAGGGGAAAAATTGCCCGCCGAAACATTATCCGCCATAAAAAAAACGATGGCAGCCAAACTGCCCCGTTTCCATTCGCCGCGTGAGTATTTTTTTCTGCCGAAATTGCCCGAAACGCGCACCGGCAAAATTGACCGCCGCGCCACAGCGGCAATTGTCAACGAACCGCCCAAATAATATCCGCCAGCGTAATTTTCTCGCGTTCAAAACTGAGTGCGGTCAAAGCGTCGGGGTCGAAACGGCGCACATACCACCCGATTTTCGATTGCAGCCAGCGCAATTCCGCCCGCAGTTTCCAATGTTCTCCCCCGTGTGAATCGAACAAAATGACAAACAACCGGTTGCCAAAATGATGCCGACCTTCGCGGCTTTGGTTTTGGTACAGCCAGTGGATGAGCGCTTCCGGATGCTGCCATGCAAATTGCAAACTTGCCGGGAATTGTTTGGGGAAGGTTGAGGTTTTATGGTCGAAGGGGATGCCGTGCAATTTGAAATCCCATTTTCGGTCGCGGCGATTTTCATTCGGCTGCACGGCGGGTAATCGGGCGAAAATCTGCTCGATGCCCTGCGCCGACCAAAAGTTGAACCAGCGGTTGACGGCATAATTAAAAAATTCGCGGGCGTCGGTGTCGGGCGGACATTCGGTGCGCGCCTGCGTTTTCAGCGCATCCCAAGTGCGGGTGTGGTACACAAACCGTGTGGCGGCATCCCATGCATCGCTTTGCCGCCGCCCCCACGGGGCAAACGGCTCGGCGGCGCGTTTTTTCAATTCGGTTTCCAGTGCAATTAAATCAATTTCCGACATCAGTGGATTGAATCGAGCAACACGTCCAGCGCCTGCTGGTCCCATTCGGCAACACTGCCCTGCGCCAGCAATAACACTTTTCCGTTTTTAACACTGAACAGCGCACTTACCTGCCGGTATGGCGTGCCCGCCCCGTTTTCGCCTTTGCGGTAGGTTAGCGTTACTTCTTGCCCGTTTACCGTGCGAGTTTCCACATCGTCCAGCGTTAATTTTAACGATTGAAACGCGGATTGCTGCTGCAATGCACCTTCAATTTGTTTTTGCAGGGTTTCTTGGTCAATGGCGTCATTTTCGGGCACTTTTATCAGAAAAATGACCATACCGTCGGGCTGGGGCGGGTTTGGGGCAATGGCAAGCATATCCATCCCCATCAACCGCATGCCAAACATTTCGGCATACCCCGCCGGCAGGGTGTAATCGGCAATTTCCGAACCCAATTGCGCGGCTTGGGTGGGGTCGGTGACCATGGCGCGGTCAATCGACCAAACGCCCATCAGCGCCACGCCGCCGCAACACACGCATGCCATCAGCAAAACAGACACGATAGCAATGGCAATTTTTACCCGGCTTCTATCCATACTGCCGTTAATCCTTTTCGTATGGAATACCGTCGGCGGCAGGGGCAATGGCGCGCCCGACCACCCCGGCGAGCACAATCATGGTGATGACATACGGTGCCATCAGCAAAAACTCGGAGGGGAAGCCGGGGATGAGGATTTGAATTTTCTGTTGGAACGAATCGGCAAACCCAAAGAGAAGTGATGCTCCCAGTGAACCGATGGGCGTCCACTTGCCGAAAATCATCGCCGCCAAACCGATGAAGCCGCGTCCGGCGGTCATCGCTTCGTCAAACTGCCCGACGCGCCCGATGGTAAAATATGCGCCGCCCAATCCGGCAATCATGCCGCTGAGGGTAATGTTGATATAGCGCGTTTTAAACACATTCACACCGAGGGTGTCGGCGGCTTTGGGGTGTTCGCCCACCGCGATGGTACGCAGTCCCCAGCGCGTGTAAAACAGGGTGATGTGCAGGGCAATGAGCACCACAAACATTAAATACGGCAGTACATTCACCGAAAACAAAATGGGTCCGATGACCGGAATGGCGCTCAATACCGGAATTTGAATGGGCGGGAAAATTTGCGAATGGTTGAATTTATCGTTGATATTCGGGTCGATGAAAAAACGTTTGACCACAAAACCGGTAATGCCGGTTGCCAAAATATTGATGGCAGTACCGCTGATAATTTGGTCAACTTTGAATTGAATTGCCATGACCCCGTGCAGCAACCCCAACACGCCGCCGGTGATGATGCCCGCCAGCATACCCAGCCACAGCGAACCGGTTGCGCTGGCAATAACCACCGATACCAGCGCCGCCGCCAACATCATCCCTTCGATGGCAATGTTGATGACCGCTGCCCGCTCGGCGATAACGCCGCTGAATGCCCCCAGCGCAATCGGTGTGGCACGAATCAGGGTGGCTTGCAGCATGCCCACCATATTGAAAGAGTTGTCTCGCGCCGCCCATGCCAAAAATGCCAGCACAAACAACCCGAACACAATCCCAAACATTGCCCCAATGGATTTATAACCGCGCGCCAACTGCCAGCCGCCCATAAACAGGGCAATCAGCCCCAGGGCGTATAGCACCGGTTGCGTCGGAAAAACCAAATCGGGAATTTTCGGTGCGTTGGAGGCAAACCCGGGATTCATACCGAAGGTGGTCAGTTGCCCCGGCTCCGATTCAAAGGCAAAAAACCAAATAATCAAAGCGCCAATCAGCAAAAAAATTACACCGAAGATTGTCCGTCGTCGTTTTTCCGAGGTGGATAATATCAGTTTTTGAGTTGTTGCCGCAACACTCATAAATCACTCCATGAATAGCGAATAGCGAATAGCGAATAGCGAATAGCGAATAGCGAATGACGAATAGCGAGTAGCGAAATTCGTCAATATCGTTTTTAATTGTTTTACGACCCCCAGCCGCGGGTGATGACCGTTTTTTCTTCCTCGCCGGTGGCTTTTAACCGGAACAGCCAACGGATAATTTCCGGGGCGGCGATGAAAACGATGACCAGCGCCTGAATGGTGGTGATGATGTCAATGGGCACTTGCGCCAGCGATTGCATACTGGTAGCGCCGCTGCGCAGTGTACCGAATAACAGTGCCGCCAGCACCACTCCCAGCGGATGGCTTTTGCCCAGCAATGCCAAAGCGATACTGTCAAAACCGTACCCCGGCGAAAACCCTTCCGCCAAAAAGTGGTTCAGCCCCAACACTTCGTTGGCGCCGGCAAGCCCTGCCAACGCCCCGCTAATGCCCATGGCAATGACGATATTGCGCGCCACACTCATCCCGCTGTATTTGGCGGCATTCGGGTTTGCGCCAACGGTTCGCAATTCAAACCCGATGGTCGTTTTGTATAGCAGCCACCACACAAAAATAACCGCCAAAATTGCCACAATCAGCCCGGCGTGCAGACGCAGCGGCGGACCGAAAAATGTCGGCAGGTATGCGCTTTCCGCCACAAAGGGGCTAACGGGTTTTCCCGCGCCGGGACGCTGCATCGGTCCGCGCAGCAACCACGACATCAACCGAAACGCCACATAGTTCATCATAATGGTATTGATAACTTCGTGCGCCCCGGTTTTCGCCTTTAAATAGCCGGGAATGATACCCCAAAAAGCGCCGCCAATCATGCCGCCCAGCAGGGCAATCGGCAGATGCAGCACGGCGGGCAAACCGGTCAAACTGTATCCCAAATAGGTTGACAGCGCCGCACCGATGGCAATTTGTCCCTCTGCGCCAATGTTGAACAACCCCGCTTGAAAACCGAGCGCCACTGCCAGCCCGGCAAAAATATAGGGGATGGAAGTGACCAGACTTTCGGTCATCGGGCGCATTGCCTCGCGGAATGCCAGCCAGTTGCCGTCTTGCACGGCGGCGCGCCAGCCGTCGGCAATGCGTTGCGGGTCGCCGATGGAGCCGATAAACAGGGCGCGATACGCCTGCCACACTGCCCGCCCGGCGGCTTCAAATACAAAAAAGGGTCTGTCTGAAAAAGTCAGCACGATGGCAACATTACCCGCTTCCAAATTCGGGGCGCGGTTTTTGGCGCGTTCCAAATCAATTTGGGTTTCGCGGTCGGTAATTTCCGGCACGACTTCACGATAAACATAACTGTTTCCCCGTTTGAAAGCGAGATAGTCACCAATTTGCAGTTCGTTTCCATGAAATTTCAGTGCGGTTTGCAAATCAATTTCCGAGGAAGGGTCAACCTCGCCGCCGGGCACAACCAGCCACGGGTTTGGCGACAAGCCGCGCAATACCACCGGGTCGGAAATGGCAACCATTACCCCGCCCAGCAGCAAACCCACCACCACCGCCAACAGTGGAATGAGCATGGTGCGTCCGGCTCGCCGCCAAAAGCCGTTGCCTTTTTTTTCTTTTGTCGCGTTCTTTTTTACATCAGCCACGCTTGAGACTCCTGTGAAAGTTGTTTTCAGTTCGCAGTTATCGGTTTTCAGCCGCCGGTTTTACACCAATTTGACGGCTGATAATTATCAGCATCAACGGTTTTGGTTGAACTGCCGCAAAACGTAATCGTGAAACATCGGCACATCTACCGTGTCGGCAATTTTTGCCCATTGTCCGCTGCCGGGCGCGTAAATTGTCTGTCCGGCATTAAAGCCGCTATCTACCACCGCCACTTCCATTTTGCGGAAAGTTATTGCCTGCGGGCAGCCCAAATAACCCGTTGCCAGTGTATCCCACATGTGGTACAGATAATCCACGTGCGGCAGGGTGTTGATGGTGGTTGCCCAAAATTGCCCCGCCAAATTCGACAGCAACTGCTGCCGCTGTGCCGCCAGCCGCCGCAAAAAATTAAGCGTTACCGGCACGTGATTGGTCGCATCCAACGGGAAAAGCGTTAACGGCAAGCGCATTGCCAGCAACTTTCGCGCCGCGACGGGGTCCCAAAAAACATTCCATTCCGCGCTGCCATCGTGCGCAAAGGTGCGGACATTCCCCGGCACATCGAACGCACCCGCCATCCACACCACTTCGGCGATGTTTTGGCGCAATTCGGGGTGTGTTTCCAGCGCCGCCGTCAAATTCGAGGCGGGTCCGGTCATCAACACCGTCACCGGTTCGGTTGCCGCCGCCAATTGCTGTGCCAAAAATTTTTGTGCGGAAACGGGTGCCAGCGGCACCGCATCGATTTGGCGCGCCAGCATTTCCGGCAAAGCGTTGACAATACGCGGTTGGGCGCGCCACTCGGCGGGGAAGGCGTTCACGCCGTGCAAATCGCCGCGGGCGATGAGAATATCACGTCGCCCGAAAATGTCAAAAATTTTCGCCGTTGCTTCCGCCGCCCAATCGAAATAGCAATCGGCGGGGGTAATTGCCACCCCGCGCAACGCAACGTGTGGCATGGTCAGCAGCAGCATCAGCGACAGCAGGTCATCCACCCCGCCATCGTGATCCATCAACACCGGTTTGGTCATTATGGCTGCGCCACCACCGCCGACGGCGGCATATCTTTCGGCATCGCGCCCGCCATCAACAACCCCAACTGCTCTTTGGTCACGTCGGCGGCATTCACCACCGCCACGATTTTACCTTCAAACATCACCGCAATCCGGTCGGACAGCGCGCGAATTTCATCCAATTCGGTTGAAACCAGCAAAATTGCCGTGCCGCTGTCGCGCTGTTCAATGATGCGGCGGTGGATATATTCGATGGAACCGACATCCAACCCGCGCGTCGGCTGCGAGGCGATGAGCAGTTTGTTCGGGCGAGAAAATTCGCGCGCCACGATGACTTTTTGCTGGTTGCCGCCGGACAGTGTGCCGGCGGTGGCATAAATGCTGGGGGTGCGCACATCGTATTCCTTTACCCGCTTTTCGGCTTCCTCGATGATTTTTTCTTCATCCATGACCACCCCGTGCGCAAACGGCGGGCGATAATAGGTGTTGAGCACCAAATTATCTTTGATGGGATAACTGAGCACCAGCCCGTCGCGCTGACGGTCTTCCGGCACGTGCCCCACGCCCATTTCGGTGACGGTGCGGGGGGTGGCGTTGGCA
>CAYPNZ010000170.1:3005-6400 GCA_964411845.1 uncultured Anaerolineaceae bacterium | reverse complement strand
AGAAACATATTTTCTCCGGCAACACCGGGTGGATTGGCTGCTATCAGCGTGCTGCCCGGCGGCACATACAACCGCCAGTAATTCCAATAGCAACGATTCATCATGTCCCAATAATCTTTGCCATAGTGCGGCGCAGGCTTGCATGGCGCATCGCCACCGGCAAGATTGGTTTGGGTAACGGTGGTTGCGGCGGTTATATTCGTCAAATCCGATAAATCTACCCGATAATCGAGTTCGGTTTCCACCGCCGCACTCATTTTATTGAACCCGACATTCGATTCCACCGACAGCAGAAAATCGCCGGGGGGCGACAGCACCGCCCCATCCCAGCCCCGCTGCCGCAAGACCGCCTGCGCCGACGGGTTCGCCAGCCAAATTTGCGCGTGCCGTTCATCCATCACCGCCATCAGCGTATTTGCCAACCGTAACCAATCCACACTGCCGGGGTCGTTTTCAATTCGATTGCGCAACGCCGTAACCAAATCGCCCATAAAATTTTTGCGATTGGCATACCAGTCGGCATCCCATCCTTTAAAATTGGGGTCATCCGGCGACCAACTGCGCCGAATCTGCTCAATGATGTTGTCGCCGGTTGCCGGGTCATCAAACCCCGGCACCGATACCGGTTCCAGCGCCGACACCACCATTTGCAGCGCAATTTGGTCTACCGCAATTACGCCGTCAATGTCGGTATCGCGGCTGATGTGATACAACCGCAACACATCCTGCACCGCCGTCGGGAAATCGGGCGACCAATTGCCGTCCCGAAAAACCCACAGGTACGCCGACAGAATGCGTTTCATCGGTTCCGGCGCGGGGGGGTATTCGCGGCTGAAATCATCCACCGCGTAACTGTCTTCAATGCTCAAATCGCCCATTTTTCCGCCGGTCAGCGTTATCAACCCCACCGCGCTGATGAAGCCGCCGGTGGCGCGCATTTCATCGTTGTTTTCCGCCAGCAGCATATAGGTTTTGGGCGAATCAATGCCCAGCAGCGCGGGGGCAGCGGGGGCAAGTTGCAGCCCCATTTTCAACAGGGGTAATCCGGCATCAAGCCGATTTACTTGCCGCGCCAATTTGGGTGACAGCGTTGCCGTATCAATTTCGGCGCGATACGCCAAGGCGGTATCTACTTTTGCCGCTGCCCGGTCAAACGCTGCCGGGTTTCGGGCGATGGCGTTTGCCACGCTTGCCAGCAGTTCTTCTGCCCCGCCCGTGCGATTGAGTAACTGCGGCAATACCGGCGACAGCGCCGGCAGCACCGTGTCGCCGGCTTCTGCCAGCGCGACTCCCATCGGCAGCAGCGCGGGCACGGCGGCGGCATCGCCTCCCGCCCGGCGCATCAGCCCGTAAAACGGCGACAGTTGCGCCTCCAGCGCCGTCAAATCAAGCCGGGTGCGGTGTACCAGCGCTTCGATTTCGGCGGGCGCGGCGGCGCTCGGCGCGGCGGCTATCGCTTTTGCCTGCGACACATCCGCCCACAGGGCGCGCACTGTCCAGCCGATGCGCACCGGCGGAATCAACAACACTATTATAATGAACGCTGCCGCGGCGAGAATTCGCCGTTTCGGGGTGAAGACTGTTTTTAATGGTTGCAACTGAGGCTCCAATTTGTTTCGCTACTATTATAGACGCGGCACAGCGGGCGCGGATACGGCTGCCGTTGTTTAAAAAGGGTATCAATTTCCGCAAGTTGCGGCAAATCGGGATGATGACGCTGCAAATCGGCGCGATGCCAGTCGAATGCCGCCAGCCGGGTATCCACCACCGCCACATCGGGGCGTTTGTCCAGCGCAAAACGGGCATACCACAGTGCAAAAGTGGTGCGGTCGGTATCGGTCAGCAACACGGCATGGGGCGGGGCTGCCGCCAATATGTCCCGCCAAAATGTTTCGGCGGCGGTATCGCGGTGTAAATCCACCGTATTCCAATTTACGGTCGCCGTTATCAGCAGGATGACCGTCACCCCGGCAAAGGTTAAATTGCGCCACCGCGGGGAAATATCTTCCGACAGTTGTATCATCCCAAATCCCGCCGAAACACCCATCGCCCAGAAAACCGGCAACAGATAGACGAATGAATCGGCGGTGGCGTATCCCAGTGCAAAAACGGTATATCCGCCCGCGGCAGCAAGCGCCGCCGCCAACAAACGCGGATTGCGCCGCCGCAACCGCCATATTCCCAACCCTGCCAACGCCAGCGGCACAATGCCGGGGTTGATGAAATAGCGCATCAGCGCGGGGATGCGGCGCACCGGCGCATCCGGTGACAGCGCAAAAAAATAGCCGCGGTAAATTTGCCCGCTGACCAATGCCCAAAAGCCGCCGAGGGTATTCGGCTCGCCCCAGGTGATGGCGCCCTGCCCCGCCCGCAACGGCAGATACAGAAAAATTGCCGCACCAAGCAAAAAACCGATAAATGCGTTTCGGGTTTCAGGTTTCGGGTTTCGGATTGACGGCTGACCGCTGACCGCTGAAAGCCAATACGCTACCACCGGCAGCCAGAAAATCACGGTGAGATGGGTTCCCAACGCCAGCCCGAAGACCACGCCGGACCAAAAGAAGTTTCGCCGATTCAGCAGCCACAGCAGTAAACCCACAAAAAACAGATTCACACCGTACACCTCGGCGATGACGGCTTGCCCCCAAACGAGCGGCGTCAGCGCAAACGCCCAGCCGCCGATGACCCCCGCCCAACGATTGCCCGTGCGGTCGGTGATGATGCGGTAGACCCAAAACGTCGCGCCCGCCGTTGCCAGCGCAGACAGCAGGTTGAATCGCCATGCCGGTGCGCCGAGCGGCAATCGGCTGAACAGCCACCCCAGCAGCGTGTAGGTCGGGTAGCCCGACGGGTGCGGCACACCGAGCGTCATCGCCGCCGTGATGAGGTCGCCGCCGTCGGCGCCGTGGTGTGCCCAGGTGAGTCCGCGCGGCATGGTGAGCAGATAAACCGCCAGCGGGATGAGAAAGGTCAATATTGGCGCAATCTGCATCCGGCGAAAGTTCATTTCAGCCGCCCTGACAATATTACTGTGCAACTGTTCGTCACTCACACACCTATTTGCTGCGCTTTATACCATTCAATGGTTTTGCGCAATCCTTCTAAAAAATCCGTGTGGGCTTTAAATCCAAATAACTGCTCGGCTTTGTTGGTATCCAGTTTTCGACGCGGTTGACCATTCGGTTTAGTTGTGTCCCAAATAATTTTACCATTAAAGCCGGTTAAACGGGCAATAATTTTCGTTAGTTCTTTGATGCTGATTTCGTAATTGCTACCTAGATTCACTGGTTGAGCCTCATCGTAGTGCTCGGTTGCCATTACAATACCCTCGGCAGCATCTGCCACGTATAGAAATTCACGTGTAGGCGAACCGTCACCCCAAACTACGATATGAT
>CAYPNZ010000170.1:0-2995 GCA_964411845.1 uncultured Anaerolineaceae bacterium | reverse complement strand
CACTGGATCATCGCCACGCGCTTGGGCTTCCAAACATTTACGGATCAGTGCAGGGATAACATGCGATGTTTCCGGGTCAAAATTATCGCCGGGACCATACAAATTTACCGGCAGTAAATAAATTGCGTCAAACCCGTATTGTTGACGATATGCTTGTGCTTGAACCAACAACATTTTCTTTGCCAACCCATACGGTGCATTAGTTTCTTCCAGGTATCCGTTCCACAAATCTTCTTCTTTGAAAGGAATTGGTGTATATTTTGGATAAGCACACACTGTTCCAATTGCTACAAATTTTTCTACGCCGGTTTGCCACGCCAAATGCATCAATGGGACACTCATCATCAAATTGTTGTAGAAAAATTCAGCAGGACGAGCCCGATTTGCACCAACGCCTCCAACCTGTGCCGCCAAATGGATAATGATATCGGGTCGTGCATCAGCCAACATTTGTTTGATGGATTCCGGTTTAACCAAATCATATGTGTGGTGCGTGGGAACAAAAACATGTGTTGCACCACTTGCATATAATTGTTTGACCACATAAGTCCCCAAAAAACCTGTACCACCAGTCACACATACACGCCGATTATGCCAAAATGTACTTTGGTTTTGGGTTTCTTGTATCATATACCACCTTCTTTAATAGTGTTACGGATGCAAATCAAAATACAATACATCTAACAACCCAAACCGATATTCACGCTCGAGTGCATATTGATGGTTAAACTGTGTCCGAACAGACCGATTCGGATCAACCCATCTTTCCTCTTTGATATTCAACACTAGCCAAGTATGCTCATACTCTGTTGCCAATGCCGAAACCCCCGCCGAGGCATTTGTCGGACGAATCGTAATGACAGGAATGTCACCCGGAGAATAGTAATCCAGCAAAATGGCAAACCATGGCGAACTGATGACCAGTGCATCACCGGGAACATACGCCGAGGCAATCAATTGCGAGGTTTCTTGCCAACGCGGCTTTTGTATCAAATAGCCGTTTAGAATAGCGGCAACAATGGTCAGTGTTAGAAGCCCCGTTGTCCAGTATCGCCGGTATGGTCGAGTAGATAACAATATTGCCAAACCTAAATATAAATATGGTATAAAAATAAGTGTTTGACGTGTTAAAGTTGCGGCGCGATTGATAACCGTGAGTGTATTTAAACCAATAAAGACTGCCAATAAAATCAGCGTAACGGTTGTTGTCAACACCGAACGCTTTTTCAACCGGTCAAAATTTTTTATCAACCAAACCAATGCGCCCAAAGACAAGATGCCGCCAACGGCAAAAATTACCAGCATCACCGGTGAGGTTAATATCCACAACGGATATGTAGTTTCACTTCTGGTTAATTGCCAATGTCGCGGTAATTTTGGCAGCCACGGAATATATAATATCAGTAAAATAGATTGTGCCCACATCCATTGCCATATGGAAAATTTAGATATCTCAGACGGTTTTGCTAACCACCAGCTCACGGCAACCATATTCAATATTACCAACAACACAAACATTATGTAATGGATATATATACCCAACGTTATTGCAGCAATATACCCTACCCAATGTATCCAATGTGGCTCACGTAAAATAACCGTAAAACTATACCCCGCATACAGTGCCAAAAACATGACGATGATATACATTCTGGCTTCTTGAGAATACCACAGTGTAAGCGGTGAGAAAGTTAAAAAGGCGGCAGCAAGCCACGCACCATACATTGAAGTTATATTCTTTCCCCATATAACAAATAACGGAACTGCCAATGCACCAAAAACGGCAGACGGAAGTCGCAGTATAAATTCACTTTGACCGAAATATAGCACATAATGCATCAGCACGTAATAAAGCGGAGGGTATCGCGCAGAATACCATAAATTTGACCAAATATCGGTTATTGGCATTTTTGCCGCATACCAAGTAAACGATTCATCAAACCATAAATTTTCTCTCCCCAAAAAAGCGAGACGCATCACCAATGCAATTAAAAAGACACTTACTAAAATTACTGCTTGTTTCCGTTTAACGTTCGTCATTACCTACCATTCACTAATTTTCAACCAAGATAAGTTATAACGCGAACTTAGTATTATAGCCATTACCAACGGAGGAAGCATTGCAGTAATATGCATAACCAACGCATAACTAAACGCCACATTTTCTGATATACCAAAAGTAGTGAGCACAAAAACACAAATCGCTTCGAAAACACCTACTCTGCCCGGTAAAGACGGTACAGCCACACCTAGAATTAACACTAGTAACAGCATCAAAGCAATAACATACGATAATGGAATACCAAAAGCAAGAAAGATAAAATAGTTCGTTGCCCCACCCATCAACCAAATTAGCACTGACAAAACACCGACTTTCCCATTGCGTAACAATGATTGAAGTCCGGCAAAGCCGGTCAGTATATTTTGAATCAGCGCCACAAGATGCCGTAGGAATTTTGGCAACCATTGTTTGAGTATTTTTTCAAACAGAAGTATCGCCTTTTCTTGGTGATACAGAAGCATTGTCACCACTAAAAATATGCTGCTGACGGTAGCCACTGTCCAACGAATTGGTATCAAAAACCATGTTGGTAATGGCAGAAACCAACTTAACCCAACGGCAAAAATAACGAGCATCGTGGTATCCCATAATTTTTCCAGCGCAATGGTACCTAGGGCTTGTGCCTTGCTGATATGTAATGTTTCGCCGACGATGTAAATACGAATCACATCTCCCATTCGAGCCGGAAATATATAGTTTGCACCTTGCCCGATAACCAGCGCCGAAAATATCGGGTAAAATCGAATAGGTGATGCAGATAACAGTACACGCCACCTAAATGTGCGAATAACGGCATTGAACATAACCGTTGCCACACCCAGCAACACCCATCCGTAATGTGCCTGTGTCAAAGATGCTTGCACACTCGTCCAATCCAGTGCATAAACAACCCACCAAATTGCCCCCAAACTTATAAATGTGTTCAACACCACG
>CAYPNZ010000169.1:0-6417 GCA_964411845.1 uncultured Anaerolineaceae bacterium | reverse complement strand
GTGAAACGTGATAACCTGCAACCTTGAACCGTGAACCTTGAACCGTGAACCTGAAACTTTGGACTTTGGACTTGAAACGTGATAACCTGCAACCTTGCAACCTTAAAACTCTGCAACCCTGCAACCCTGAAACCCTGAAACTTTGAACCCGAAACCCGAAACGGAGTGTGAGATGCGCTATAAAAAAATCTGGATGATTACCCCCTTGTTTTTAATGACCGTGCTGGCATGCTCGATATTCGGCAGCGACATCGGTGGCGATGTGTCGGGGGGCAGTGTTTCAAAACCCAAAAACGCCATCGAAATTTCTATCATTTACGCGCCGGAAAGCAAACTTTACATGCCCGAAGCGATAGACAATTTCAACCGCAGTTATGCCAACGGCATCAACCCGCTCACCGGCGAAAAACTGGCGAAAGACGAAAAACCGATTTTTGTCACCGGCGAACCCGGCTCATCCGGCACGGTGCATCAGGGCATCATCAATGCCATCATCGCCCCGAATAACGCCAACGTCGCCAAACCGACCATTTTCGCGCCGTCGGTGAGCCACTGGCTGGCGTTGGTCAACTATCAAACCGGACAACAGATTTTCGATTTGGCAAACAGCCCCTCAACCGCGCTCGCGCCGGTGGTTATGGCAATTTGGGAAAGCCGCTTGCAGGCGTTGCAGCAGGCAAACGGCGGCGCACCCGTCGGCTGGGAAGAACTGTTGCAGGTAATGCAATCGCCCAACGGCTGGGCAGATTACGGCATCGGCGGCGACCGCACCACGGTTTATTACGGGCACACCGACCCGTATGTCAGTTCCACCGCACTGTCCACGCTCATCGCCGAATTTTACGCCAGCGCAAAATATAACGCCGGCAATACCAACCTGCGGCGCTTGACCATGCAAGAAGTGCAAAACCCCGATGTGCAACAGGGTGTGCGCGACATCGAAAATCTCATCAAACACTACTCGTCGCGCACCACCGAATTTAAAGAATATATTGCGCAGGGACCGAATTACCTCGATTTTGTCGCGCTGGAAGAAAACGACCTCATTTACATCAATCAGGGAAAAACCAACTACAAGCCGCCCGAAAAACTGGTGGCGCTCTATCCCAAAGAAGGCACATTCTGGCACGAACACCCCTTCGGCATTGTGAACGCCGATTGGACAACCCCCGAACAGCGCGCCGCCGCCAAAATCTTCACGGAATACATCCGCAGCCCGGAAGTGCAGCAGAAAATACTGGAAAGCGGTTTCCGCCCGGCAAACCCCGACGTGCCGTTGGGATACCCCATCGTGCCGGAACTTGGCGTTGACCCCAACCAACCCACCACCGTGCTGGATGAACCCGACCCGGACGTGATTGCCGCCGTGCAAGCCAGTTGGCAATATGTGAAAAAACAAGCGGATGTGATGCTGGTGTTCGATGTGTCCGGCTCAATGTCCGGCACAAAAATTGACCAAGCCCAACAAGCCGCACTCGCCTTTTTGGACAACATGCCCTCGCAAAACCGCGTCGGATTGATAAAATTCAATCAGGATGTGCAACTGACCGTGCCGCTGGCATCGTTTGAAGGGGCAAGCACCAACATTCGCCAGCAGGTGCAAAGTTTGGCAGCCGACGGTGACACTGCACTGTATGACGCCATTTTGGAAGCCATCAAAGTGATGCGTTCCGGTCAGGATGAAAACGAAAATCGCATCAAAGCCATTGTGGTACTGAGCGACGGCAAAGACACCGCCAGTTTTAACGCGCTGAACGATGTGGTGATGGCAATTACGCAGGCACACGGCGACCGCAACCCCGTGTTGGTCATTCCGGTGGCATACGGCTCCGATGCGGACATCAGCGCGCTGAACGCCATCGCCCGCGCGTCATCCACCAAAGTGCAATCCGGCGACCCGAAAGACATCCAAAAAGTGTTGGAAATCATCAGCAGTTATTTCTAGGTTTCAGCCATCAGCCATCAGTTTTCGGTGGTCAGTTATCAGTTATCAACAGAAAACCGACAACCGGAAATCAAAAACCGAAAACCATAAACTATGACAACCGCAATCGCACTGAAAAACCTCACCCGCCGTTTCCCCGGCGGGAAAAACGAATCGGAATTTACGGCGGTGGACGGGTTAACTTTTACCGTCGAGCGCGGGGAAGTATTTGGCTTTTTGGGACCGAATGGCGCGGGAAAAACCACCACCATCCGTATGCTCGCCGCGCTGATTGCCCCGTCTGCCGGCACGGCGACTGTCAACGGCTACCGGCTCGGCGAAAATAATACCGCCATTCGCGGCAGTGTGGGCTTGCTCACCGAAAGCCCGGGGCTGTACGAAAGCCTTTCGGCGCGAAAGAATTTGCGCTTTTTCGCCGAGTTGTACGGTGTGGAAAATCCCGCCGCGCAAGTTGAAAAATACCTGCATCAATTCGGGTTGACAGACCGCGCCGATGATATTGCCGGCACATTCTCCAAAGGTATGAAACAGAAACTGGCGCTGGCGCGTGCCATGCTCCACGAGCCGCCCGTCATTTTTCTGGACGAACCGACCTCCGGGCTTGACCCCTCTGCCGCAAAAACCGTCCGTGAAGCCATCGAAGCCCTTTCCGGCGAGGGGCGCACGATTTTTCTCAGTACCCACAATTTAAATGAAGCCGAACGGTTGTGTGACCGCATCGGCGTGCTGAACCACGGTAAATTGGTGGCACTGGATGCACCGGCGGCATTGCGCCGGCGATTGTTCGGGCAGGCAACGGTTATCCGGCTGGACAATCCGTCGCCGGAATTGCCGACGCAGGTGGCGCAACTGCCGTTTGTGCGGCAGGCAAATTTGGATGGCGGCGTGTTAACCGTCACCCTGACAGATGCCGCCGCGCAAACCCCCGATTTGGTCGCTGCGCTGGTTGGCTTCGGTGCGCGCATCCGTGCCGTGTCGGAGCAGACCCATTCGCTGGAAGATGTGTATCTGTCGCTGGTGGAGGGGGATAAATGAACCGGCTGAAAACCATCATTTTAAAAGAGTTGGGCGAAATTGTCGGCAATAAATTATTGCTGTTCACCGTCATCGGTCCCGTGTTGATTTTACCCGTACTGCCGATTTTGGTGGCATACAGTACCGTGGCTTTTGCCGATACCGACCCTGTAACCGCCAAAGATGTGGCAACCTTTATCGCCAAAGTACCGCAATGGGCAAATTTGCCGCCGACGGATGTGTTTCAAATTGTGCTGATGCAGCAGATGATGCTGCTGTTTTTGGTGATTCCGCTGATTGTGCCGATGACCGCTGCGGCGTTCAGCATCATCGGCGAAAAGAAAGCGCGCACACTGGAACCGCTGTTGGCAACACCCGTATCAACGGCGACTATTTTGCTGGGCAAATCGCTGGCGGCGGCAATGCCGGGGGTGCTGGCAACGTGGCTGGCGTATGTGTTTGCACTGACCGGGCTGAAATTTATAGTATCGGCGGTGGTGTTCCGTGCGCTCACCGGTGTGACATGGTGGGTGGCAATGGGCTTGCTGGTGCCGTTGCTGGCGGTGTTGGCGGTGATGGTGGGCATCATCATTTCATCGCGGGTGAACGACACCCGGGTAGCGCAGCAACTCGGCGGGGTGGTGGTCATCCCCGTGGTGGTGTTGAGCATCGGGCAGGTAACGGGTTTTCTGCTGCTGAACCTGAATTTAATGCTGATTGCCACCGGGGTGGCACTGGCGCTCGATGTGCTGGTGCTGTGGGTGGCGGTGGTGCTGTTCGAGCGGGAACGGATTCTCACCCGCTGGAAATGAGGCGCAGGCTTTTGTATGGCGGTTCGGGTGTCGCCCTTTAAATTTTGGAACTTACGCAAATCGGTTGCCAAACACACCCTTCGATACGGCTTTCCCTGCGGTCGAGCCTACTCAGGGTGAAAACTGCCGCAAATGTCACCACAACCTGAAAACCGAAAACCACACCCCCCAAAAACACCTGTGAATTATTGCACTGAGCATTGGATGGTAGTATACTTTTTGTGAGATTTTTTATCAACCAATTTCAGTAAACAGCGAGGTTTATGATGGAATACAGAATTGAAACCGACTCAATGGGCGAAATGAAAGTCCCCGCCGACCGATATTACGGGGCACAGACCGCACGGTCGTTGATGAACTTTAAAATTGGCGGCGAGCGTTTTCCGCGAGAGTTGATTCGCGCGCTGGGCATTCTGAAAAAAGCCGCCGCACTGGTAAATGAGGAAGTCGGCTGGCTGCCGCCGGAAAAAGCAAAACTCATCGTTCAAGCCGCCGATGAGGTCATCGAAGGCAAATTGGATGACCATTTCCCGCTGGTGGTGTGGCAAACGGGCAGCGGCACACAAACCAATATGAACACCAACGAAGTCATTTCCAACCGCGCCATCGAATTGGCGGGCGGCGTGATGGGCAGCAAAAAACCCATCCATCCCAACGATGATGTGAATAAAGCCCAGTCCAGCAACGACACCTTCCCCACCGCCATGCACATCGCCGCGGCGGAACAGGTGGTTCATCATTTGATTCCGAATGTTACTGCCCTGCGCGATGCGTTGGCGAAAAAATCGGAAGAATTTAAAGACATCATCAAAACCGGGCGTACCCACTTGATGGATGCCACCCCGCTGACTCTGGGGCAAGAATTTTCGGGGTATGTGGCACAACTTGACCATGCGTTGAAAGGTATCAACAACGCGCTCGATTCGCTGTATGAATTGGCGCTCGGCGGCACGGCAGTGGGCACGGGGTTGAACACCCACCCCGAATTTGCGGTAAAATCGGCGGCGAAAATTGCCGAATTGACCGGCTTACCCTTCCGCACCGCCGAAAATAAATTCGCCGCGCTGGCAGCACACGATGCCATCGTAGAAATGAGCGGCGCGCTGAAAACGCTGGCGGCAGCGCTCTTTAAAATTGCCAACGACATTCGCTGGATGGGGTCGGGTCCCCGCTGCGGGTTTGGCGAGTTGATTTTACCCGCCAATGAACCGGGCAGTTCCATTATGCCGGGCAAAGTTAATCCCACCCAAGCCGAAGCGATGACCATGGTTTGCACACAGGTGATGGGCAACGATGTCACCATCAACATGGCGGGCGCCAGCGGCAACTTCGAGTTGAATGTGTACAAACCGGTGATGATTTACAACCTGCTGCAATCCATCCGCCTGTTGGGCGATGCAAGCGATTCTTTCCGCAAAAATATGGTAGAAGGCATCAAAGCCAATCCCGAAAAACTTGAATACTATTTGGAAAATTCGCTGATGCTGGTGACCGCGTTAAATCCGTATGTGGGGTACGATAACGCGGCAAAAATCGCCAAAAAGGCGCACGCCGAAGGTAAAACGCTCAAAGAAGCGGCGGTGGAACTCGGTATTCTCACCCCCGAACAATTTGACGAATATGTGCGCCCCGAAAAGATGATTGGACCGAAAGAAGTGTAATCGGTGTAATTTGACGAAACGAATAGAAGCGCGTAAAACGTCTCTGTCGGAGTTTTCCGGGGGAGGCGTTTTTTTATGGCAGCCATTGTGCAAGAATTTGAGAAAGAAATCAACCGGCTCGAACCGGAACTCAATTTGGCGCGGGCGGCACTGCTCATTGCCAAAGCGATAAACCCGCGGGTGGATGTGGCGGCATCGCTGGCGAAACTGGATGATATGGCGCAGACCGTGCGGCATCAAGCGGGCGAAAACGCCTCGGCGCACCGGCGGTTTTCCGCGCTGAACGAATATTTTTTCGTGCACGAGCAATTTTCCGGCAACCGCGCCGATTATTATCACCCCCAAAACTCATTCCTCAATTATGTGCTGGTTACAAAAATCGGATTGCCCATTACCCTCAGCGTCATCTATCTGGAAATCGGCTGGCGGCTTGAATTGCCGGTGGCGGGTATCGGTTTGCCGGGGCATTTTGTGGTGGCGTTCACCGCCGCCGATGATGTAATTTATGTTGACCCGTTCAACGACGGGCAGTTGCTCACCGAAGATGACTGTCTGGACATTGCGCAGGTTCCCGAAGATGACCGGTTGCCGTTTCGGCGGGATTATTTAAAGCCGATGGCGAAAAAAGCCATTTTGTATCGAATGCTGCTCAATTTAAAACACGTGTATGTCACCCATCAGGAATGGGACCGGGCACACCGTGTGGCGGATTTACTGGTTGCCCTGCGTCCCGGCGAGCTGAATCAACTGCGTGACCGCGGTTTGATTGCCTATCGGCTTGACCGGTTGCAAGATGCCGTGTTCGATATTCAGCAATATCTGTTGCAAAACCCCACCGCTTCCGATGCCGATTGGCTTAACAATCATTTGGAAAATCTGCGTGCCAAACTTTTGCGACTCAACTAGCGGTATCATTTCAAATCCTAACCGCGTTCTCATTCAAATTGACAATTTGGCGTTTTTCATGCTATACTTCGACATTCCT
>CAYPNZ010000168.1:0-6430 GCA_964411845.1 uncultured Anaerolineaceae bacterium | reverse complement strand
CTCGGTTTTCTGGAGCGCACCCCGCGCGGACGGAAAGCAACCGCACGGGCATACGCACACTTGGGCTTCGCCGCGCCCGAGGATGATTCGCAGCCAAAACTGTTTTGAATGACGAATGAAATTCGCAACTCGTCATTCGTCACTTGTAACGGGCAATGATGGATATTCAAGCAATTGGCAAACTATTTTTAATACTGGGTGGATTCATCGCGCTGGTGGGCGCATTGTTTTTGTTGGGCGGAAAATTCCTTCCATGGCTGGGACACCTGCCCGGCGACATCAGTTTTCGGCGCGGTAACGTGTCCGTCTATTTTCCCATCGCCACCTCCATCATCCTCAGCATTGTGTTGACTGTGGTGCTGAATCTGCTCATTCGATTTTTTGGAAAATGATGCAAGGTAACAAAGTTGCAGCGTTGCAATTCTGCCATCTTGCAACCCTGCAACCCTGCAACCTTGCAATCCTGCAACCCTGCAATTTGAGACTGAACCATGAAACTATCACAATTTGATTACACCCTCCCCCCCGAACTGATTGCCCAAACCCCCGTCGAACCGCGGCACGCTTCGCGGTTGATGGTGGTTAACCGCCAAACCGGCGAAATCGAGCACAAACAATTCACCGACCTGCTCGATTATTTCAAACCCGGCGATATTGTGGTGGTCAACGATACCCGCGTTTTACCTGCGCGGCTGTACGGGCAAAAATCCACCGGCGGCAAAATGGAACTTTTGCTGCTGAAACAACTGTCGCCCCGAGCATGGGAAGTGCTGGTCGGCGGCAAAAATTTGCACGTTGGCAGTACCTTTACCCTCAACGGCACGGATATTACCGCCGAAATTACCGATGAAATGGACGGCGCGCGCCGGGTGGTGGAATTTTCCGCCCCGGTGGATGAGGCGCTCTATGAAGTGGGCGATACCCCCTTGCCGCCGTACATCCACCAAACGCTGGATGACCCCGAACGCTACCAAACCATTTACAGCCGTTACGAAGGGTCAGCCGCCGCGCCGACCGCCGGGCTTCATTTTTCGCCCGATGTGCTGATTGACCTGCGCAGCCAGGGCGTGCAACTGGAATATGTGACCCTGCATGTGGGGTTGGATACCTTCAAACCGGTGGATGTGGAAAATATTGAAGACCATCCCATCCACAGTGAATGGGCAACCATTTCCGGCGATGCTGCCCGCCGCATCAACGATGCCAAATTGGCGGGCGGACGGATTATCGCCGTGGGCACAACCACCGTCCGCACGCTGGAAACGGGTGCGCTCCGCTCGGCGGGCATTACCGGTTCGCTGCGCGATGCCAGCCGGTTGCAGGCGGGTATTTGCCCATGGAAACCGGTGCAAGCCTTTACCGAAGAAACCGATTTGTATATTTACCCCGGATTCCACTTCCGCGCCGTGGATGTGATGCTGACGAATTTTCATCTGCCGAAAAGCACCCTGTTGATGATGGTGAGCGCTTTTGCCGGCGAAGATTTGATTCGGCGGGCGTATGCCGCAGCGATTGCGGAAAACTATCGCTTTTACAGTTTCGGCGATGCGATGCTGATTTTGTGAAACGTGAAACGTGAGATTGAATCACGCCTCACGCCTCACGAAAGGTTTTTTCATGCGAAAATTGATTCTACTGCTGCTTCTTGCCGCCGCACTTGCCGCTTTTGCCCCGCCGACCCCCGTCCCCGCGAAAATTGATTCTCATTTGCAAGCGACATTCCGCAGTGATGGCAGCACCGACTTTTTGGTACTGCTTGCCCCCCGCGCCGACCTTTCGGCAGCGGCGCGGTTCGCATCCAAAGCGGAAAAAGGGCGTGCCGTGCGCGATGCACTGTGGCAAACAGCGCAGGTATCGCAGGCGGGTTTGCGGGCGTGGCTCGATGCGCGCGGCGTGCCGTATCGTCCGTTTTATATTGTGAACGCCATTTTGGTCACGGGTGACGAATCGCTGGCGCGGGCAATTGCCGCTCGCCCGGAAGTGCGCCGGCTGGTGGCAAATCCGCGCATCAAAAATAATATGCCGCAACCCTTCCCTTTCCGGCTGACAAACCTGACCCGCGCCGCCGCCATCGAACCGGGCGTCAGTTACATTCAAGCCCCGGCGGTATGGGCGATGGGGTTCACCGGGCAGGGTATTGTCAGCGGCGGGCAAGATACGGGTTACGATTGGACGCATCCGGCTATCAAAAATCAATATCGCGGCTGGAACGGCAGCACCGCGAATCACGATTACAACTGGCACGATAGCATTCACAGCAACACACACGGCGTAAATTCGTGCGGGGTTGATTCGCCCGAACCGTGCGATGACCACGGACATGGCACGCACACGATGGGCACGGCAGTGGGCGATGACGGCGCGGGCAATCAAATCGGTGTGGCGCCCGGCGCGCAGTGGATTGGCTGCCGCAATATGGATAACGGCTGGGGAACCCCGGCAAGTTATCTGGAATGCTTCGAGTTTTTTCTCGCGCCGTATCCGGTGAACGGCACCCCCGCCGATGGCGACCCCTCGCTTGCGCCCGATGTGACTACCAACAGTTGGAGTTGCTCGGCGGTAGAAGGCTGCGATTGGGATACGCTGCAAGCGGCGGTAGAGGCGCAGCGCGCCGCTGGCATTATGACGGTGGTCGCCGCGACAAATGATGGACCCAATTGCAGCACCATCGCCGACCCGCCCGCCATTTATGATGCGGCATATACCGTCGGCGCGCTGAACACGGGTACTGACACGCTGGCATCGTTCAGCAGCCGCGGACCGGTCACGGTGGACGGCAGCAACCGCGCCAAACCGGACATCGCCGCGCCGGGCACAAACACCCGCAGCAGTTATCCCGGCGGTGGATATACCACGATGAGCGGCACCAGCATGGCAACGCCGCACGTCGCCGGGGCGGTGGCACTGCTTTGGTCTGCCGTACCGATATTGACGCGCGATATTTCTGCCACCGAAGCCTATCTCGACGCGGGGGCGCATCCCATTGCCACCACCGAATGCGGCAGCAGCGGCACGCTCAATTTCGGTTTCGGCGCGGGGCGGCTGGATGTGGCGCAATCAACCCAAAATGCATTGAATGATTTTCGCGTGCCACCCATTGCTGAATTTCAATCTCAAAACGCTCTATCGTCAGCATATGCGGTACAATTTGATAGTGTTATCCGTGCGCTACCACCCGTTACATCCACATGGAATTTCGGAGATGGCAGCGCGCCGCTCAGCACCGGCACGGCGAAGTTACCCGTTCAGCACTTCTTTCCGGCATCGGGAAATTACACCGTTACCCTGACCGCCACCAACCGGTATGGCACGGATGTGTTTTCACAACAGGTCGGGGTGTGGGCAATGTATATTCCGCTGGTGTTGAAGTGAGATTAGTTATTGGAAAATGGAGATTCGCTCATCGCTGAATTGTGAAACTTGAAACCTTGAACTTTGAACCTGAAACATGAAACCAAACAACCTCTCCGCCGTAAAAAAAATACTCTGGCAAGTGCTGTTTCTGAATTTGCTGGTGGCGCTGCTGAAAATTGTGGTGGGGCTGCTGACCGGTATTCTCAGCATCACTGCCGACGGTTTCCATTCGATGGTGGACGGCGCATCGAATGTGGTGGGGTTGATTGCCATGCGCATCGCCCAATCACCGCCCGACGAAAGCCATCCATACGGGCATCGCAAAGCCGAAACGCTGGCGACCATGTTCATCGGGTTGATGCTGTTGGTGGCGGCATACGAAATTCTCAAAACCGCCATCGAACGACTCAGCGGCGGCGCCGCGCCGGAAGTGACCACCGTCAGTTTTGCCGTGATGCTCTTCACCATCAGCGTCAATCTGGGCGTCACACTTTACGAATCGCGGCGCGGTAAAGCCCTGCACAGCGAAATCCTGCTCGCCGATTCACAGCATACCCGTTCCGACCTGTGGGTATCGGCGGCGGTTATTGCCGGGTTGGTGGGCGTGCGGCTCGGTTTCCCGTGGCTCGATGCGGTGGTGGGATTGGTCATCGCCGGCGTCATTGGGCATGCCGCGTATGAAATTCTGTCTGAAAGCGCCAATGTGCTCATTGATGCGGCTTCCGTTCCCCATGATGAAATCGAAGCGCTGGTGCGGGCAATGCCGGAAGTGCGCGGCGTGGAAAATGTACGCAGCCGGGGGCAAGCGGATAACAGTTATGTTGATTTGCACGTGCAGGTTGACCCGAACTTGTCCACCGAAGCCGCGCACAGCGTGGCGCATGCCGTTCAGCGAAAAATTACCGCCGCGTTCCCGCAGGTACACGATGTGATGGTGCATGTCGAACCGGTGCAATCGCCGCATATTGACCATCCCGACATCGGACGGACATTGCAGGGGATTGCGCGGAGTTTGGGCGGTGCGGTGCACGAAGTTTGGGCGCACAGCATCAACGGGCAATATTTTGTCGAAACACATTTTGAAGTCCCGCCGCATCTGTCGCTGGCAGAGGCGCACGCGCTGGCGGATGAATTGGAAATGCGGGGGAAATCGGCGCTGCCGGGCGTGGCGGAAATCACCACCCACATCGAACCGATGGGCGAAGCGGTGACCGGCGAGCCGCCGCAATTTCGCACCGAAAAAGAAATGATTGACCGGGTGCGCGCCATCGCCGATAACATTTGCGGGGCGGGCGCGGCGCATCATTTGCGCGTATGGCAGGAAAAAGAGGGCTGGACGGTCAGCATGCACATCCGGCTGGCGGGCGATATGTCCATCGTTGACGCGCATACCGTCAGCGGGCAGGTGGAAGAAGCGTTGCGGCGCGAAATCCCCGATTTACAGCGGGTGGTCATCCACGCCGACCCCATTTCAAGTGACGAATGACGAATCACCAATTACCAATAACCAAATATGCCCTGCCCGCCATCCTGACCGCATATTTCATCATCGGGATACTGTATGCCGCGCTGACCCCCGCGTGGCAAGCCCCCGATGAACCCGCCCATTACAACTATATCCGTTTTGTGGCGGAAAATCACACCTTGCCGGAACTGACCCCCGGTTGTTACGACCAAAATTTGCTGTCAACCCTCACCGGCGCAAAATTTCGCGGGATGAGCGTGGATACGGTGTGTTATGAAAATTATCAGCCGCCCCTTTACTATCTGCTTGCCGCACCGATTTTCGCCGTGACGGGGGGCAATCTGCTTGCCCTGCGCCTTTTTTCCGTGTTGCTCGGCGGGCTGTCGCTGGCGATGATTTTCCGCGCGGCGCGCCTTTTTTTGTCCGCCGAAATTGCCGCCGCCGCAACCGCCTTCGCCGCATTTGTGCCGATGCACCTGACCATGCTCGCAGCGGTCAACAACGACAGTTTGGCGGAACTGCTGCTGGCGACATTTGTTTTTTTGCTGTTGAAATGGATTTTCTCGGCAGAAAAACAACCGTCCATCCCATGGACACCGGGCGTTGTGCTGGGGCTGATTCTGCTGACCAAAGTGACGGTCTATACCGCCGTTGTGCTCGGTGCGGCAGGGTTATGGTTCGCTGCGCCGAACCGGTGGCGGCAGTTGGCAAAAAATGCCCTGCGACTCTATCTGCCGGCGCTGGCATTTGCCCTGCCGATGCTGGCGCGGAACAGTGTGGTGTACGGCGGGTTGGATGTGCTGGGGCTGCGCCGCCACGATGCGGTGGTCGTGGGGCAACTTCGCACGGCTGACCGGCTGGCACAAACGGGCTGGATGCAATATTTCAGTGATTTGATGCGCACCACCTTTCACAGTTTTTGGGGGCAATTCGGTTGGATGGCGGTGCCGATGGATGCGCGGTTGTATGCCGCGCTGACGCTTGTTTCGCTGTTGGCGGCGGCGGGATTTGCCGAATGGCTGCGGCACAACCGTCCGTTGCCGCCGCGCGTGCGGATTGGGCTGTGGTTGATGACGCTGCAATTGGCACTGACTGCGGTGGTTTTCAGCGGGCTGAATGTGTCGTTTGTGCAATTTCAGGGGCGATATTTTTTCAGCGCACTGCTGCCGCTGGGGGTGATGTTCGGGCTGGGAATGCGCGAAATGCTGCGCCGCAAAAATGCGTTTTTCGGGGCGGTGCTGGCGGCGCTGACGTTGGCGGGAGCGATTGTTTTCGGCGGGGGCGGCAAATGGGCGATGCTGATTGACGGTGGCGCAGCGGGGATATTTGTTGTGCGGCATTGGCTGCCGGCGCGACTCACCGGCTGGCTGCTGGCGGTAGTCTGCATCGGGTTGGCGGCGCTGGCGGCGGTCAGCGTTTTTTGGTTCATCGTGCCGAATTTGTAGGGAGGGGGGATTGCGTGAGGCGTGAAAGCGTGATGCGTGAAACGTAAAACGTATTGCGTGAAGGCGTGATGCGTGAAAACGTGAAACGAAACTTGACAAAGAATCGGAGAGAATTTAGCCTTTCACGAATCACGAATCACGAATCACGAATCACGAATCACGAATC
>CAYPNZ010000167.1:0-6483 GCA_964411845.1 uncultured Anaerolineaceae bacterium | reverse complement strand
GAAGACCGCTATCTCATTTACATTCTGCCCGCGTTTTTCTTTTCGGTGGGATTGGGCATCGCATGGTTGGCGGAAAAAAGCCGGTGGTTGGGCTGGGGACTGCTTGCCACACTGCTGGCATTCAATCTGTGGCACGGCTACCGGCAGGAAACCACCACCATCAAAGCCGATTTTCGTTCGGCAGCCGCATATATCTTCCGCGCCGAAACCGCGCCGAAACCGGCACCGTCGCCCCCCCCTACCCTGCCCTCCCCTGTCCCGGCATCCAACATGCCTTTCCGCGTTTATCTGCCGTTGATAGAAAATCATCCGCTGCCGGTGGTTATGCTGCAAATGCCGTATCTGCAATACACCTTCGACTATTATTTCGATGCCCCTTTTAAAAAGTTAGACGGCTTGTGGACCAACGACGGACGTTCGGCGACGCAGGTGGGGTCGGAAATGATACAACTCACCCGAAACGTGCCGTCGCTGTGGCTGGTGGTTGCCGAAGAAGACCAATGGGACAACCGCCATTTGGTGCGTCAATGGCTGAACGACCATGCCACCCTAACCCGTGAGGCTCATTTTGTCGGCGTGAGCGTTTATCGGTATAATTTGCGGCAACAACTTCCACATTCATCAAAATGAGGTGAACCTATGGCTACTTATGCCGGACAATACCTGCAAATTGATTTAACCGCCAAAAGTTGGAAAACCGTGCCCATTGCCGATGCCGACGTGCAGCAATGGCTGCTCGGTTCGGGATTTGCGGCAAAACTGTTTTACGATGAAATGGATGCCACGCTCGACCCGCTAGACCCCGCCAGCCCGTTGCTGGTATTCAACGGCGTGCTGACGGGCACGTTTGCCCCCACCGGCGCTCGCAGCTCATGGTGCGGACGCTCGCCGCTGACGGGTATTTGGAACGAAGCCAATTTGGGCGGGCACTGGGGCGCGGAATTGCGTTTTGCCGGATACGACGGGTTGGTCATTACCGGGCGCGCCGAAACGCCGGTCTATCTGTGGATAAACGGCATTACCGGCGAAATTGAATTGCGCGACGCGGCGCATTTGTGGGGTAAAGATTATTTCGTCACCGCCGATACCCTGCTTGCCGAAACGGATGCCCGCGCGCAAGTGGTAGGCATCGGGCAGGCAGGCGAAAATCTGGTGAAAATTTCCGGCATTATGAGCGGTCCTTCCGATTATGTGCGCACTGCCGCGCGCGGCGGGATGGGGGCGGTACTGGGCAGCAAAAATTTAAAAGCCATTGTGGTGCGCGGCAAAAATCGCCCGCAATATGCAGATAAGACCGCCTTTCGCAACAACGTCAAAGCGCAAAACGCCCGGTTGAAAACCGCGCCACCCACGCGCGCCCTGAGCGATTTGGGAACAGCCAGCGGCACCGAAGGCGCGGAATGGTACGGCGATATGCCCCTGAAAAACTGGTCGGCAGGCAGTTGGCAAGCCGTAAAAAACCTAGCCGCCAACGAACTGTACGACAATTATAAAGTGAAAGACACCTTCTGTTTCGCCTGCCCCATCGGCTGCGGGAAAGAGGTGGAAAACCCCAACGGCAAGTATGCCGCCCCGCGCGGCGAAGGCGTGGAATACGAAACTATCGCCGGCTTCGGCGGCATGACACAGGTGGACAATATCGAGGCGGTTATTTTGGCAAATTCGCTGTGTAACCGTTACGGTATGGACACAATTTCCACCTCATCGGTGATTGCTTTTGCCATGGAAGCCTTTGAAAAAGGTATCATCGGGCGCGAAGAAACCGGCGGGCTGGAACTAACCTTTGGCAATGCCGATGCAATGGTGGCAATGGTGGAAAAAATTGCCCTGCGGCAAGACATCGGCGATATATTGGCGGAAGGGGTACGCGCCGCCGCCGAAAAATTGGGCAACGGCGCAGAAGCGTTCGCCGTGCATGTAAAAGGGATGGAAATACCGTACCACGACCCGCGTGCCTTCGTCAGTATGGCGGTAAATTACGCCACCGCCAACCGCGGCGCGTGCCATTTGGAATCGCTGTCGTACTGGAACGGTTATGGGGTTCCGGCGCAAGAATTGGGGTACACCGAACCGGTTGCCCCCCACGAATCCATCCCCGAGCAGGCAAAAGTTACGGTCGATTACCAAAATTATGTCAGCGTGTTCAATCCGCTGGGATTGTGCAAATTCATCATCAAAGGGTCAACCCAACCATCCGACATCACTGCTCTGCTGGCACAAGCGCTGGGCTGGCAGTGGTCAAACGAAAAATTGCTGCTGACCGGCGAACGGCTTTTCCAATTGAAACGGCTCATCAACCTGCGTTACGGCATTTCTGCCGCCGATGACGTGCTGCCGCCGCGCCTGCAAACCGAAGCGCGTCCCGATGGTGAAGCCGGCGGCGTGCTGCCGAAAATGGATGTCATGCTGCCGGAATATTATCGCCTGCGCGGCTGGGATGCGCAGGGTGTGCCCGGCACGGCACAATTGCAACGGGTTGGGTTGGCATAAGACCGGTTCCAGCCTTGCCAAATTTCGCCGAAAGTGCTACACTTTACGGCAAATGCCCCCGTAGCTCAGGGGATAGAGCACCGGCCTCCGGAGCCGGGAGCGCAGGTTCGAATCCTGCCGGGGGTACACCACCGCGCCAGAGTCCATCTCTGGCGTTTTTTTATCGAGAAATCGCAAACCACCCCAAAAATCGGAGACCGAAAATTGGCAGTCAAACTAAATTCCATTCGTTTGCTGGAAAAACGAAAAATACCCTTCACCATCCATCAATTCCCCGATACCATCCACGATGCGGAAGAAGTTGCCGCCGCGGTGGAAAAACCGGCGGATATGGTTTACAAAACGCTGGTGGTGCGGAGAAATTCGCCGCGGCGTAAACCCCTGCTGGTGATGATTGCCGCGCCGCGCCGCCTAAATTTGAAGAAAGTTGCCGCAGCCATCGGTGAAAAAAAGGTGCGGATGGCATCGCACGCGGAAGCCGAAAAACTGACCGGGCTGCAAGTGGGCGGTATCGGCGCGCTGGCGCTGCTCAACCGCGGGTTCGATGTCTTCATTGACACCCCGGCGCAGTCGCTGGCAACCGTGCTGGTCAGCGCCGGCAAACGCGGCGTGAATTTGGAATTGCCGGTGGAAAATCTGGTTTCGTTAACCGGTGCAAAGTGGATTGACGCTTCGGACGAAAAATAAACCGTGCAACCCGCTACCCGAATCACAATGGAAGGTTTAAGGAATCACACGAGTCAATTTCGGCGGCGAGCGAATCAATCCGCGCCGTTTTGTGCCGTATAGCGCGGGGAAATCGGCTGCCGGACACGGCAAATCGGCGTGAATGAATCGGGCTGAGTCGGATTCACCCAAGTTGTGCAGCGACACGCTGCGGCGTGTCGCTACGTTTTTTTCGCAACAACCGTGGCAATCATTTACGGTTGAGCCACCATCTATTTTTGAATGAGGGGTAAAAACAGCCAATGATCGGGCAGTAAAATTTGAGCGGTGCGCCGATTGTTTGCTATGTTCCATTCCAAGCGGGGGGTTTTGTTTGGATTCACCGTGGCAGTGAACAGGTAAAATCCCGTACCGGTAATCGCCCAATCCGCGGAAATTTGCCATAATTCGTTTTCTGCCAACGGTGGAACCGTGTATGTGCCGGAATACGACAGGTTTGTTTCCGTGCGACGGCTGCCCTGCAATTGCAGCGTGGTGGCGGTAGATGTCCACTGCCCGGTATTGCGAACGGTAACCGTGATGGCGGGAATCAGCAGGCTGCTGCCGCCGGCAAGGGGCAACACCGGCACACCGACGGTTTCCACCGCCAAATCGGGGTAGACTGCCAATACGGTTTGGCGGATGTTGTTTTCTCTGTTTGCTTCTTGGGGTTGTTGCGCGGCGGGGTCAGCCGCGAGGGTGAAGGTATAAACATACGGCGGCGACAGGGTTTCCGCCCAACCGATGAATGCCGGTTGACCACGGTATCGCGGGGCAACCGCAGAGAAAGTATATGTTTCGGTGCGAGAGATTGTTCCCGAAAAATAATCTACCAGCAACGCCTGAGCGGTCACATCGGTGGCGGTAATATTGCCGCGATTGACCAGATAGCCGCCAATGATTGACTCGTCGGTCGCCGGTTCGGTCTGCAAATCAACATACGGTGTGAAATGGGCATCGGTTTGAGCCACAAATCGGTTACCGATAACCGTTAATGTCCCGTCGCCGTTAAATAAATCTCCCCCGTAACCGAAAACCGTATCGCGGGTGGAATACCATGCCCACGCCTGCACCAGCCGGTTGCCGTCGGCGGCAAGTCCGGTGGCGGGGTCGGTAGCGGTCAGCATCATATTGAACATATCATCGAGAAATTGCGCGGCGGTGTTGTTATCGAACCCGCCATACGTGGGTGGTGGCAGCACGCCAAATTCGGTGATGATAAGCGGTTTATCGCCATATCCCCGGTCTGCCATCCACCGCCGAAAATCGCGCAGAGCGGATTCGAGTTTATCCACATTCAGCAATTCACCGGCGGAAAAGGCGAAATTCCAGCCGTAACTACTGCTGCTGAACGGTGGCACGGCAGCGCCCCACGTGCCGCACGGACCTTCATTCAAACGGTAAAAGTGAATATTCCACACATCCACCGGCATCGGTTCGCCGTACAGGGTTTGGTAATGGGAGCGGGCTTTGTCCAAATATTCCATTCGCAAAGGCGACGGCTGCACAATGGCGCCGACGGCAACTTTGGCGGTGGGGTCGGCGGTTTTGATGGCGGTGTAAAAATAGTGGTAAAGTTCGGCATAAAGTTCGGCTTGAAGCGGGTTGCCATTGTAGATTGAATCGGGTTCGTTGCCAACCATCCACAACGCGCCGGGGGCTGCTTGCACGCGGTTAATCAATGCGGTGCCGGTGAGGCTGGCTGTTATTTGAGATAGTTCCGTAGCCGGGGCTTTCCGCCCGCAGCCGAGTGTGCCGGTATCGTGGGTATACAGGTAGATGGTGCGTCCGTATTCTGCGCCGCCGGGGTGTGCCGGGTTTACCGCCGCGCCCCAATCGAGATACCAGCCGGCGTTGAGCACGGCGGCATCATCATTGGAGGCTTTACCGAACCCCATGCGGTCGGCATCGGAGGGATATGGTGGCAGGAAAAAATCGCCGCCGGCGTATGACGGGTACGGGGTTGGGGTGGGGGCTTGGGCTTGCAGTTGGCTGTTCAGCGATACAATTGTCAATAAAAGTAACACTATGGCAGAAAAGCATATCGTGCAGATTTTATGGGGACGCATATTGGCTCCGGTGGGTTTTTGCTTGCGTCAGTGTACCATATTTTCTGTTGAAAAAAAAGAAGGAGAGCGGTTGCTCTCCCTCCGACTAAACTACGCTAACGGTTTATTTGAAAATCAACGGCAGGTACAGTTTAGATGAACCAATAAACCCGCTGTCGAACGCAACACTTGTGCCGTCGAAGATGTCGCTATTGACGTGGACATAGTTTGTCCAGTCGCCGGGGCGGGTGCCGCGCACATTAAATGATACGGCATGTCGCCCACCGAACGGTTCGCCGGTTGCAGTTACTTGAATTTCTGTGGTGGTTGTGATGGGGTCGGTATAGTAACCGCCGCTGGTTCCCAGAGAGTCTTCTGCACCCACGGCATAGCCGTTGTTGGGATGTGCAGGGTCGAATCCTTTTGTCCAATCCGCCCCCAGTCCGTCTACACGGTCGTAAGCCATATAGATTTCGCCGATGTAATTGGGGCTGGCATCGGTTTCAATCCACAGCTCGAACGAATATAATTCAGTCGGAACATCCCATGGTGCTATGTCCTTCCATTCTATAACAATCCATTGTTGGACGCCATCATAAAGCGTGCCAATGTAAATGTCACCCCCCGCTTCAATGTTCAGGTCAGTCCAGAAGGGTGCAATTACGTTGTTCGGCGGCGAAGCGTTGGGGAAGACTTGCGGGAGTCCGGTGGTAGCATCGCCACCGCCGACAATGACGTATCCGTTGCTGTTAACACCCAGCGTATTGTATTTTTCGCCGGCATAGGTGAAGGTAGGAACACTAAAGTTTACAATACTGTCATCTGAAAATTGGCTGGAAACAGGTGTAATGCCCAAATTTTCCAGTGGGAAGTATCCATACGTAGAACTATAATCCGCCACAGAAACAACCGGCGGGTTTTTGCCGCGCAGCGTGCCGTTGTACAGCACATTACCATTTACTTCGCTGCCACCGGTGGTACTGCCGCTAACCAGTTCCAATCCTTCGGGGATGTTGTCTACCATAGCCACCAACGCATCGTTGGGCGAGTAGTTTGTCATGGTGATGGTGCAGTTAAACAAGAAATCGCCAAAGGAGCCGGAACCACCGGCATTACTGCCGCAGTCTTTTTCGACGGTTACGTCTGCTTGGCGGCGCACCAGCGTTACCGGAATGTGTGCCGAGTGCGGACCGTGGGTTAGCATAACTGTGGCGAAGCGGGTTTCTCCCAGCGGGACATC